>DATEQL010000593.1:0-16006 GCA_035272665.1 Allostellaceae bacterium | reverse complement strand
CGCATGCGGCGACGAAGGTGCCGCGACATCAGGGACCCATGGCGAACGCTGGCATTTGGCTCTCCTTGTGTGTAATGAGGGCAAGGTGGCCCCGTCACCTGTCCCGATCTTGCCTCCACGGACTTGAACAAGCCTTAGCGGTATGAAAGACGGATCGATTGCGATCGTCGGAGCTTCCTGCCGATTCCCGGGGGCCGGGGACCTGGAGGAGTTCTGGCGGTTGCTCGTCTCGGGGAGAGATGCAGTCTCCGAAGTTGACCCGCAGCGATGGTCGACCCGATTTTACTTCCATCCGAATCGAAGCGAGCGCGGCAAGAGCTACACCTGGGCTGCCGGGCTGATCACGGGGATCGATCTGTTCGAGCCGTCGTTTTTCGGCATCTCCCCCCGCGAGGCAGCACAAATGGACCCCCAGCAGCGGCTGCTGCTGGAGCTTGTCTGGCACGCGATCGAGGATGCCGGCATCCCGGCGGGCCAATTTTCCGGCAGCACAGCAGGGGTCTATATCGGGGCATCCACAACGGATTATTCGGATTTGAGACTGGGGGATCCGGCCTCGAGCGATTCCTATTTCATGACTGGAAATACACTAAGCGTCCTGGCCAACCGTATCTCTTACGTGTTTGATCTACGAGGGCCGAGTCTGACCGTCGACACGGCGTGCTCGTCATCGCTCGTCGCCCTGCATCATGCCTGCGAGGCAATTCGCGGCGAGCGAATCGGGACAGCAATCGTCGGCGGCGTCAATCTGTTGCTGGCGCCTTATCCGTATCTCGGCTTCTGCCGCGCCGCGATGCTTTCGCCGCGGGGGCGCTGCTTCGCATTCGACGAGCGTGCCGACGGCTATGTTCGCGGTGAGGGTGGCGGTGTAGTCATCCTCAAGCCGCTCGCGGATGCGCTTGCCGATGGCAATGCGATTCGCGCGGTCATCGTCGGCTCCGGGGTCAATTCGGACGGCCGTACGATCGGATTGTCGCTGCCGAGCGAGGCGGCCCAGACATCCTTGCTGCGCTCGGTCTATACGCGTGCCGGTCTCGCTCCGGAGAAGCTCGCGTTTTTCGAAATGCACGGCACCGGAACACCGGCGGGAGACCCGATCGAAGCCGCCGCCGTCGGCCACTCGCTTGGTCAGAGCCGGTCCGATCCGCTCCCGATCGGATCGGTTAAGACCAACATTGGTCATCTGGAACCGGCTTCCGGGATCGCCGGGCTGCTCAAGGCGGCGCTCGCCCTAGATCGGGGTATCGTGCCGCCGACATTGCATTGCGAGACGCCGAACCCGAACATAGCGTTTGATAGTTTAAACCTAAGGCTGATCCGCAGCCCCGAGCCGATCGCAGCCGAGCGCGGACAGCGTTACGCCGGCGTCAACTCCTTTGGTTTCGGCGGGACGAACGCTCACGTCTTGCTTGCAGCATCGGCGTTGCGGGAGGAGCCACCGCCGCTGTCCGCCATGCCCCCCTTGGTCATTTCGGCGCGCACCGAGGCCTCTCTGCGTGAGCTCGTCCGGAGTTGGTCCAGCAGGCTCGCTGAGATCCCGGCCGAGCGGGCGCCCGATCTAGTCCGTGCTGCCAGCCGGGGACGCGATCATCATTCCCATCGGCTCGTTGCCCTCGGCCAAGATCCAGCGACGACCGCGACAATGCTTGCCAATTTTCTCGAGGGCACTCCGATCCCCGCGGTGATCACCGGGACTGGGGTGAGGGAGGACAAGCTCGCCTTCGTGTTCTCGGGCAACGGCTCACAATTCCCGGGAATGGGACGCAACGCGTTCCGCTCAAACGCGGTATTTCGCGCTGCGATCGAGGATGTCGACAGACTGGTTGGCCCGGCACTCGGCTGGTCGTTGGCCGAGCTTGTGGAACGGGGGGTGACTGCCGATGCGTTAGCGCGTGCCGACATCGCACAACCACTCCTCTTCGCGATCCAGATTGGTATCGTCCAGGCGCTCGGTGCCATCGGTATCCGTGGTTCCGGCCATTTGGGGCACAGCGTCGGAGAGATCGCTGCAGCTTGGGGCGCAGGTGCCCTTTCGCTCGCCGATGCGGCGCGCATTGTCGTCGCGCGCAGTCGCCATCAGCAGCGAACCCAGGGAACCGGCCGCATGGCCGCGGTCGCGCTCACTGACGATGCGACGCGCGCTATTCTCGCCGAACTCGACAGCCCGGCGGAGATCGCGGCGCTCAATGCTACCCGTTCGGTGACCATCTCGGGCCCCGGCAGGGAGATCGAGCGCTTGCAAGCCGAGGCGCGACGCCGCGGTCTGGGATTTCGCCCACTCGATTTGGATTTCGCGTTCCATTCCAGAGAGATGGATCCTATCCGCGAAGATTTGCTGGCAAGCCTGGCCGGCCTCTCGTCTCAACTTCCGGAGGCGAGGCTAGTATCGACGGTAACCGGGGAGGCGGTTGAAGCTGAAACCCTCGACGCCGAGTACTGGTGGCGCAACGTCCGCGATCCGGTACGCTTCGCCGAGGCCACTGCGCGGTTAATCGGCGAGGGTTATCGCATCTTTCTCGAGATCGGACCCCGCGCCGTCCTTAAATCCTACCTTTCGGACGGGCTGCGCTCCGCGGCCGTTCAGGGGCGGGTTCTTGCGAGCCTGTCCAAGCAACGGGGCGACGCCGATCCGTTTCCCAGTATCGCGGCACACTGCCATGTCGCAGGATATCCTTGGACGGCGTCGGCGCCGTTTGACGGCCCGGTTGACCCGCACGGACTCCCACTTTACCCCTGGAAACGGGAAAGGTTCTGGTTCGAGACGACGGCCGAGGCGGTCGATCTCATCAACCCGGCATTTGACCACCCGCTCCTTGGGTTTCGCCAGCGCGGTGCGATAACCTGCTGGCTCAATCACATCGACGAGCAGGTTCTGCCCTGGATCTCCGATCATGCGGTCGAAGGAATAGCGGTGTTACCGGCCGCCGCTATGCTGGAAATCGCGCTCGCTGCCGCGCGCTGGCGATGGCCGGAGGCGCCGGCACTCGAGATTTTCGATGTCGAAGTGCGACGCCCGCTACCGTTTGAAAAGAGTCGGATGCGCGAATTACGCACCACACTCTCCGAAGAAGGGGAATGGGAACTAGCGAGCCGCCCACGCTTGTCCGGCGAACCTTTGACCGTGCATGCTGTCGGGCGCATTTGCCCTGCGACGGATGCACGCCCAAGCCTCTGCTGGACTGATGATGTGCCGGTCCAGCGCTCGATCGAAGGCGACAAGCTCTACCAGCTGGCCCGTCTTTCGGGTCTGGATTACGGCAGTAGTTTTCGGACGGTGTCTCACATTGAAATCGCCGACTCGCAAAGCGCCATTGCCTACCTCAATTCCGCGCCCGCCGGTGAGGCTCTCACCCCTTATCTGCTTCATCCCGCCTTGTTGGATGGTGCGCTGCAAGGGCTTTTCGCGCTGCTGGCCGATCGTCAGCGCCAAATGGAGGGAATCGGCTTTCTGCCGTGGCGTTTTGGCCGCGTTCGGCTTTTGGAACCATTTAGGCGGGTTCCCCGTTGCGCCAGGCTGCGGCTTACCCGAATCGGGGTTCGGTCGGTTTCCGCCGACGTCGTCCTCTTCGATGGTGCGGGCGACGTCGTCGCTGAACTCGCAGATTGTTGGTTTCGCCGCGTCGAGCTGACCCGGCGACGCTCAGTCGACGAACGCGCTCTCCGCGTCGATTTCGATCCGGCCCCGCTCTCCGAACTCGACCCGCCTCGTGCACTGGTGGATATCGGTGCGACCTTATCGCGCCTCAGTAACCGCCGCGAGCCGGACCGAGCCCGGCAGGAACAGGGACTGCTACTCGACGCCATGATCGGCTCGGTCGCGGTCCGCTCTTTTAGAGGGCTGATCAAGCCCGAGCGCTCGTTTGCCATTGGCGAGTTCACCGAATCCGGTCTAATCGCAGCCACTTCGGTGGGGATGGCCGAGTGCCTGCTCCGGTTGCTCGAACGGCTCGGCGCTGCCAGCCGGACCGGATTGCAATGGCAGCTCGAACCTTCGAATGATCTGCCTGAGGTTTCGGAGATCTGGCGACTTCTCCTTGCTGAGGCACCGGATTTAGTAACGGAACTCGCCGTCGTCGCTACCGCGATGGAGGATCTGCCCAAAATTCTTGCCAATGGCCCTAGAAGGCCAGACGTTCCGCTCTCCCCGATGGTCGAGCAGCTGCTCCAAGCTTCACCGGCGAGTGCTTCCGGCATCGGACTGTTGTGCGATGCGTTGAACGTGCTGGCGACTGCATGGCCGGAGGGCCGGCCGATGCGCATTCTTGAGCTCGGTGCGAGCGGTGTCGGAGCGACGCGGCGTGTCCTCAACGGTTTGGCGCAATCCGGGGTAGCACTTGCCTATACGGCGACGAGCATCGATGCGGAACAGGCGGCTCGGCTCTCCTTTCTAGCCAAATCTTTTGTCGGGGCCTCCGCCTGCCACTGGTCCCCTAGCGACGGGAACGAGAGTCTAAATGGAGCGGTTTTCGACATCATTTTTTCGGTAAATGCCTGCTCGCGCCTACACCTCGATTCGGTAGCCTTTGCTTGCCTGCGTGATCTGCTCGTACCTGGTGGGGTCCTCCTTGCGGTAGAAGCCGAGCCGAACGCTCTTTGGGACGTCGTCTTTGGCCAAAGCGCGAGCTGGTGGCAGGTCACGGCGCGAGCGCACGATTTATCGCCGTTGCGCACAGCCGAAGATTGGCGAACCGAGCTTGCCGCGGCAGGGTTCGAGTCCCTTGGCGCGGCGTCGACCACCACAGGACCGTGGCCGAGTGCTGTTTTCTGGGGCTGCGCGCCGGCGCGCTCGGGGCTCGGCACCGCGGATCAAGCGAACTCGATCTCGATTACTCTTGTCGCCGGCGAGACGGGGTTCGTAGGAGCGCTGGCAGATCGCTTGGTCGAAGCAGGCTATCGCGTCACGGTAGCAAAATCGCCCGATGTCTACGCTGCAACCACAGCCGAAGGCGCGGCGTGGTCTGACGTCGGAGCGCGGGAAATCGTTCTCTTCCTAGCCGAAGAGCCGGGCGACGATGACCCGATAGCGCACGTGTCGCAGCAAATTGCCGCGCTGGCTCGGCTCGCGACAATTGCCGGCGAGCGCCATGCCGAGGTCTGGGTAATCACTTTCGATGCGCAGCAGGCCACGCCTGCGCACCATGCCCTTTACCTCGTCGGCGGGGCTCTATGGAGCTTCGGGCGCGTGCTCGTCAACGAGATGCCGCGGCTCTCGATTCGCCTGCTCGACCTTCCCGCTGCTGCCGCTCTCGGTTTGCGCGCGCAACAGGTCGCTGGCGAGTTGGCTGCCGCCTCGGCCGAGACCGAGATCGTCTGGACACCGCACGGTCGCCATGTCCTTCGCTTGCGCCAGGGCCTTCCGCCGCGCTGGGCGAAGGCATCGGATGTGCTGAGCGTGGCGACCAGCCATGCCGGGGGACCCGACTCGTTAGGTTGGGAAGTCAGGATGCCCCGATCGGTTGGACCCGGAGAGGTCGAGATCGAGGTGCACGCTGCGGGCCTCAACTTCCGAGACATCATGTGGGCCATGGGCTTGCTACCGGAAGAGGCTCTGATCGACGGTTTTGCCGGCCCCACATTCGGGCTCGAATGTGCAGGTGTCGTCCACTCTCTCGGTCCGGGGGTCGGCAGCTTGGCTGTCGGCGACCGTGTCATGGCGTTTGCCCCGGCTTCGTTGAGCACTCGCGTCGTGACGATCGCCGATGCGGTCGCGCCGATCCCGCCCGATACGAGCTTTGCCGAAGCTGCGACAATCCCCGTGGCGTTTGTCACCGCGATGTACGCGCTGGGCCACATGGCCAAGCTCGCTCCGGGTGAGCACGTCCTCATCCACACCGCTTCCGGGGGTGTGGGACTGGCCGGGATCCAGTACGCCAAACAGCGCGGCGCAGTCGTAATCGCTACAGCCGGATCGGAGGTAAAAAGAGCGTTTCTACGACTCGCCGGTGCCGATTGTGTCCTCGATTCGAGAGACCTTGCCTTTAGCGACGCCGTGCGCGAGTTCACCGGGGGGCAGGGGGTCGACATCGTGCTCAACTCGTTGAGCGGTGAGGCCATGGAGCGGAGCATCGAGGTGCTCAAGCCGTTCGGTCGGTTTCTAGAACTCGGCAAACGAGATCTCTACCTCAACCGTCGCATTCACCTGCGGCCACTACGACAAAACATCTCCTATTTCGCGATCGACATCGATCAATTGCCGATTCGCCGGCCGGATCTGGCCCGACGCATTTTGACCGAGGTCTCTGCGGCGCTATTCAAAGGTGAAATCCGCCCGCTGGCGCACCGGATATTTTCCTTTGCCGAACTCGACGATGCCTTTCGGCTGATGCAGTCTTCAGGTCACATCGGAAAGCTAGTCCTCGTACCTGGCGCCAACGCCGGGGTGCGGCTGCGCGAGTCGCCGGTGGCAGTGGTGCGCCGCGACGGGACCTATCTGATTACCGGGGGCATCGAGGGGTTCGGGTACGAGTGCGCTCGCTGGCTCGTCGCACATGGCGCCGGCTCGATCGCGCTCGTCGGCCGTCGCGGTTCGGCAACGCCCGGTTGTGAAGCAAGAGTTCGAGAACTCGAAGCTGCGGGCGCAGAGGTCAGCGTTTATCAGGGCGATGTTGCCGATCGCGGCTCCCTGGCGACCATCCTCGACGGGATCCGGGCAAATCAACCACCGCTTCGCGGCGTCGTGCACGCTGCCTCGGCTATCGAAGACGGTCTTGCAGGCGAAATCGACCAAGCCCGGATCGCTGCGATCATACGCCCGAAACTCGGCGGAGCAATTGCCCTCGACGCGCTGACCCGCAATGATCCGATCGAACTGTTTTTGCTGTTCTCGTCGGCGACGACCCTGGTCGGGGCGCCCGGACAGAGTGTTTATGTCGCCGCGAATATGGCCCTCGAGGCGCTCGCCCGGCGGCGCCGGGCCGAGGGCAGACCAGCGCTTGCCATTGCCTGGGGCCCGATCGCGGATGTCGGCTATCTTGCCGAGCGGCCCGACATCCTCGATTCGCTCGCGCGTCGCCTCGGCGCGAAACCCATGCCAGCGGCACAGGCTCTTGCCGGACTGTCTGCAATGATCGCGAGCGGGTTGCCGGCAGTCGCGTTCGCTGATACGAACTGGACAGAGGCTCGGCGGTTCTTGCCAATTCTTGCAACTCCGCTGTTTTCGGAGAGCCGCGCTAAGGTGTCTCCTTCTCCGGGAGATGAATCCCTCACCGAACGGCTCGCTTCGTTGGATCCGGCGGCGTCGCTGGCCCTCCTGAAGGCGGTCGTCGCCGAAGAGGCGGCGACGATACTGCGGTTACCCGAGGAGGGCATCGACCCGTTGCGTCCACTGTCTGAATTCGGGATGGATTCACTGATGGCGGTTGAGCTCCGACTCGCCCTCGAGAACCGGCTGCGGGTTGATCTGCCGCTGGTCTCGCTCGCTGAAGGCACAAGTGTGGCGTCGATTGCCGCGCGGCTCGCCGGCGCCGTCTCGACAGGGCCCAGAGATGGCGAGGTCGTCGCCCTCGTTGCGCGCCATGAGGGTATCGACGGGGCCCCGGCGGACCCGGACAGAGTTGCGGCGGAGTAGTCCTTGGACTCAAGCCAAAACCTGTTTGGTCTGTCGGCGCAGGCAAAAGCACAACTGATCGCGAAGCTATCGTCTGCGTCGTCGGTCCGACACGCGGAGCGTTCGCGGTACCGCTCCGACCCGGATCCGGGCGGTATCTCTGCCCCGAGGCTCGATGTCTCGGAACTTGCGGGTTTCCGGGAGATCAGCATGATCCGAGAAGCCGCGGATTTTCTCGGCATCGCAGATCCGTATTTTCGCGTGCATGACGGAATCGCCGGTGCCGAAACCCTGATCGGCAACGCAGCTCACATCAATTTTGCCTCTTACAATTACATCGGGCTTAACGGGCATCCGCGGATTTCTGCGGCGGCGAAGGCTGCGATCGACCGGTATGGGACCACGGTCTCGGCCAGCCGGCCGGTTTCCGGTGAACGGCCGATCCACCGCGATCTCGAACGAGCACTGGCCGGGGTTCACGGAACCGAGGACAGCGTCGTCTTGGTCGGCGGTCATTCAACGAACGTCACCGTCATCGGCCATTTGTTCGGCCGCAACGATGTGATCGTCCACGATGCGCTGATCCACAACAGCATCGTCCAGGGAGCGATGCTGTCCGGGGCGCGCCGGGTGCCGTTTCGCCATCTCGACCATGACGCTGCCGATCGGGTGCTCGGCGAAGCGCGTCCGCGCAATGGGCACGCCCTCGTCGTCATCGAAGGCCATTACAGCATGGATGGCGATGTGCCCGACCTACCGGCTTTCGTCGCTGTCGCCCGACGCCATCGAGCCTGGCTGATGGTCGATGAGGCGCATGCGCTGGGTGTGCTGGGTCCACGCGGCTTCGGCACGGCGGACCGATTCGGGGTCGATCCGAACGGTGTCGACATCTGGATGGGCACGCTCAGCAAGAGCTTGGCCTCCTGCGGCGGCTACATCGCCGGAAAGAAGAACCTAATCGACTATCTGAAGCTCGCCGCACCGGGTTTCGTATTCTCGGTCGGGATGGCACCGGCTTCGGCTGCCGCGGCGCTTGCCGCGCTCGAGTTGCTGCAGAGCGAGCCGGAGAGGGTGCGCCGGCTCAACGACAGGGCTGCGCTTTTTCTGCAACTCGCGCGTCAAAGCGGCCTCGATGTCGGCAGTTCGATCGGCGCTTCGATCGTCCCCATCATCACCGGAAGCTCGATCCGCGCCGGACGCCTTGCCCAGGCGATGTTCCGGCGAGGGATCAATGTCCAGCCGATCCTATACCCGGCGGTGCCCGAGCGCGCCGCTCGTTTGCGGTTTTTCCTGACGGCGGCGCATACCGAGGAGCAGATCCGGGACACCGTGCAGGTTCTCGTGGAGGAAAGCCGTCGAGTGGCCTCGGAGCCGAGCGAACTTGCCGGCGTGGCGCGGCACCTCGCCGAATTGACCATTGCTTCGCGCTAGACCGCGGATTTCATGGCGGATCAACTCGTTGGTCGCGTCCCGGCGCAAGAGTGCACTATCTATCGACGCAAGAGATCGTGCGCGGGCGAACTTCGCCGGCTGCGGCAACCCTGTTCCGGAGCCCAATAAGCGATTGAACCGAGAAAGAGAAGCAAATGAAGGGCGGCGGTCCAGCAATCTTAGCCCGGCTTTGGGCGGCTACCCTTATTGTTTTCTTCCTCGGTCTACTGGATCCTCATTTGCCGTCGCGGGCGCAAGAGATCACCCCGAACGGGGAGGGGGAACCGCTCACCACGCCTGCCATTGATTCAAATCAACCATCCGCTCAGCCGAGGAAACGGACAGCGAAGGTACCAATTCTGGTATATCATCATATGAGCCAATCGGTTTCCGATGGTTCGCGTGCGCTCCGCCGGCTGACCGTAACCACTGACGTCTTCGCTCAGCAAATGAAATATCTGCAAGACAACGGATACCATGTAATCACATTCTCTGCCCTCGCTGATTATCTTGAAAAGGGTCACGAATTACCGACATTGCCAGTGATAATCTCGTTCGACGATGGGTGGGAAACCCAATTTGAATACGCGCGCACCGCTCTCGAAAAATACCACTTCCCCGCAACCTTTTTTATAGTAACCGATTACGTTGGCCGGCCCGGGTTTGTTACATGGCCTCAGTTGCAGATATTGATTATGGAAGGTATGAGAATCGGCAGCCACTCCCGCTCCCACCCCCATCTCAACAGAATTACTAGTCCCACTGAACTGTGGGATCAAATATACAATAGTAAAACGGTACTTGAAACCCAACTCGAATCTCCGGTGGAAGAATTTGCCTACCCTTATGGATCTTATAGTGTGGCGACTGAGGTGGCAGTGAAGCAGGCGGGATACAGAACCGCTCGCGGTTGTTGTTCAGGAATCGCCCATACTTCGGCCGACGTGTTTGCACTGCGGGCGGTGATGGTCCCTAATGACCTGGTTAAATTCGAAAAATATCTTCAGGCCCGATAGGGATGGCGCCGATCGACGGTTCCTACGCCCTCGAATTGACGCCCTTCAATTCCTCGAGGCGCTGTCAACCGTTCAGGTAGCCCATCGTAAGCAGCATAGCCGTCAAGAAGTTTGGGCCCGACGGCAAGTTGAACAATGCGATCTATCGGCGCGGCGCAGAGGGCTGGCACACCGACGACGCCTACGAGGCTGAGCCGTTCAAGGCAACCCAGCTTTATGCGCTCGCCATTTCCGAGCAGGAGCGGCGACACTCTTTTCGCCAATCGCCTCCGTCGTCGAGCGTCAGATCCATCCCGCGGATCTCGGCGCCGATCTGCGCTCCGATGCGGCGAATCTCAACCATCGGTTCCTCCTTGCTTGGTCATAGGAGGGTCCGCCTCGGGTTGGGAGGAAGTCAACACCGAGAATCGCGATGGTTGACATGCGCCGAACCGGCTAATTTGCCCGACGAGCGACGCAAGAAGGTGGGAGGCGATTATGAAACTGGTGCTCTTTCAGACTGCCGAGCAGGGAGAGCCGACGCCCGGTTTGCTTACCGAGCGCGGGGTCGTCAGCCTCGCCGGCTCGGTCGAGCGAGATCACACGCCGCAGCTGACGATGCAGCGGCTGATCGACGGGTTCGGCCGGCTACGGCCGGCGCTGGAGCGGTTGGCAGCCAACGGAGAGGCCTTGCCGCTTTCCTCGGTCCGGCTGCGCGCGCCGCTGCTGCGGCCCGGCAAGATCCTCTGCTGCATCGCCAATTACTGGGAGCATGCGCAGCGCGAGGCGCGGCCGCTCAACATGTTCCTGAAGAACCCGGAGGCGGTGGTCGGCCCGGGTGACACGATCGTGTTGCCGGAGTTCACCGAACCTTGGATCTTCATGCACGAGGCCGAGTTGGCGCTCGTCATCAAGGGGCCCGCGAAGAAGGTCAGCCAGGCGAATTGGCAAACCGCTGTGTTCGGTTATACCTGCCTGATCGACGTGTCGGCGCGCGGCGAAGGAAGACGGACCTGGAAGGCCGGTAGCTGGCTCGGCAAGTCGTTCGACACCTTCGCGCCGATCGGTCCTTGCATCACCACCGCCGACGAAATTCCCGAGCCCAATGATCTCGTCGTGCGCTTCTGGAACGACGGCCAGCTGCGCCACAACTACAACACCGACGACATGGAGCACCGGGTACCGGAGCTGGTCGAGTTCGCCTCGACGATCATGACCTTGAACACCGGCGATCTGATCGCCTGCGGCACCAACCACGAGGGGCTCGGTGCGCTACAGGACGGCGAAACCGTGGAAATCGAGATTGAGCGCATCGGCCGGATGTCGCAGAAAGTCGTCGATCCTTTGAAGCGAAGCTGGGAGCGCGGGATCTATATGGGCGCCGACTCGACCAACCCCGAGGCGGTCAAGCGTCACCGACCGCAGAGCTGACGATTCCCTCGAGTTCTATCGTTTGACGTAGATAATGTCGCCCTCGACCTGGACCCGGTAGACCGCCACTGCGGTTGAAACGGGTCCATTCACCAACTCCCCGGTGCGCACGTCGAACTGCGCAAAGTGCAGCGGGCACTCGATCAAGTGTCCCGAGAGCTTGCCTCTCGACAGCGGGGCATTCTTATGACCGCAGACATCGCGAAGCGCATGGAAAGCCCCGTCGACATTGGCCAACACGACGCGCTCGCGATCGACGGCTACCCATTTCATTTGTCCCGGCGGCAATTCGTCCACCTTCGCCACCGGCACGAACCCGTCGAGCATGCGGTTTCCCCGTTGCCTTCTCCCCGCGAGGCGGGGCGAAGGGTGCGTGTGGGGCCGTCCGGCTAATTCGGCCTGAACCCGAACAGTTTCGCCGCGTTGTCCGAGGTGATCTTGCGCCGGTCGTCCTCGGGAACGCCGGCGAAGATGCGGTCGAGGAACTGCTTCGACTGCGGCCAGGTCGATTCGGCGTGCGGGAAGTCGCTGCCCCAGAGCATGGTCTCGACCCCGATATGCTTGCGCAGCTCGACCCCGAGATCATCCTCCATGAACTCGACGAACATGTTCTGGTGCCAGTAGTCGCTCGGCAGCATCCCCTGGCTCGACTTCCAGCCCTTGGTGAATACCGGGCGCTCGCGATAGGTGAAGTCCATCTGCTTCAGCCAGTGCGGGATCCACGCCGTCTCGTGCTCGACCGAGCCGACCTTCAATCGCGGATAGCGATCGAAAACCCCGGCGAACAGCATCGCCGACAACGAGTAGCGCACCCAATGGTCAGTAGTGGAGCGCCCGGCCCCGGTCAGCTCGCTGACGTTCATCGTAAACTCGCAGCCGGGAACACCGTTGCGCGGCGTGGCGATATGCAGCAGCAGGGGCATCTCGTGGTCTTGCGCCGCCGCCCACAGCCGATCGTAGACCGGCTCGCGGTAGGGCCTGTCGGGGAGCGGCGAGACCGGGATGAAAGCCCCCACCAGCCCAAGCTTCTTGCACCGCTCGAGCTCCCCACAGGCGTCGTCGACATCGTCGACGTTGAGCATACCGATGCCCTTGAGGCGCTCGGGGTAGGGCTTGCAGAAATCGGTGATCCAGTCGTTGTAGACACGGCAGATCTCCGACAGCAACTCGCTGTCAGGCAAGCGATACCAGAACAGCCCTTGGCTCGGCTGCAGGCACGACCCCCAAACGCCGTCCTCTTCGTTCTCGGTGATCATCGCGTGCGGGTCGTAGGCGCCCTTCCTGACATCCTCCCAGACGCCGAGAAAATCGATCTGCGAGGGGTCCTCGAACCGCTGTCCGGCCTGCATGACCGCACCCAGAGTGCCGACCTGCATGCCGTCGATGACCCAGGCGTCGTACTCTCTGCCGTTCGGGGTCTTTCGCCTCTCCATCTTCGGTGCGCGGTCGCGGAATTTGGGCTCGATGCGGCCCGCATACATGTCCGGCGGCTCAACGATATGGGAATCCGCCGAGATTAGCTTGTAACCCGTCATCACAGACCTCCTCCGTTCATGCCTGCGGGTCGGCAGTTTAGACCGTATTCGCGCATCCGACCAGTCACGCGGTCGGCTCGGCCACGGCGCTCCGCGGTTCCGCAGCACAGCCTCGCGCCCCGGACGGGGCGCCCGCCGGTATATCTCCTCGACCCGATGCCCCTTTTCATACCAACATGCATCAATGCTACGCCCGTTTGCCTTCGGCCCGGACACCCGGGTCAACGTGCTGCTCGGCTCCGGCCACTTCTTGTCACATTTCTATCAACTCTGTCTGCCGCCGGTGTTCATCGCGTGGCAGCAGGCCTTCGACGTTTCCTTCGCCGAGCTCGGCTTGGTGATGGCGGTGATGTCGGCCACCGCAGCGCTGCTGCAGACCCCGATGGGGTTTCTCGTCGACCGCTATGGCGCCCGCCCGTTTCTGATCGGCGGCACATTGTTGATGACCTCGGCGATTGCCGCGATGGGATTCGCCACCGCCTATTGGCAGGTCGTGGTTCTGGCTCTGCTGTCGGGTGTCGGCAACTCGGTCTTCCATCCGGCGGATTACGCCATTTTGAGCGGTTCGATCGACCCGGCGCGGCTCGGCCGATCCTTCGCCTTTCACACCTTCAGTGGCAGTATCGGGTTCGCCGCCGCACCACCGGCGACGGCCGCGCTGATGCTCGCGCTCGGCTGGCGCGGGGCGTTGATCTTCGTCGGGCTTCTGGGCCTCCCGGTGGTGGCGACGATCTTGTGGCAAAGCCGCATCCTGATCGATCAGGCGCGTCGCCCGCAGAGCCGGGCGGCGCAACACCCGAGCGGCGCCGGGCTGCTGCTGAGCCGATCGGTGCTGATGTTCTTCGCGTTCTTCATGGTGACGGCGATGGCCGGCGCCGGCATCCAGTCCTGGCTGATCACGATCCTGCACCAAGTGCACGGCTTGCCGGTCGCGGCCGCCGCTTCGGCGCTGACCGGGTACATGATCGGCCAGATTGGCGGCGTGCTGGTCGGCGGTTGGCTCGCCGACCGCACTGATCGTCATCTTCCCTTTGTGGTAGGTCTGACCATCGGCGCCGCCGCGCTGTTGCTGCTTGTCGGTGTCGTCTCGCTGACCGAGGCCGCGACGATCGGCGTGCTGTTTGTCTGCGGCCTGATGACCGGGGCGAGGAACACGCCGCGCGACGTGATGGTCAAAGACGCTGCACCGCCCGGGCAGATCGGCAAGGTGTTCGGTTTCGTCAGCTCCGGCATGTCGCTCGGCGGTGCGATCATGCCGGTGCCGTACGGCATGATCATCGATGCCGGAAGGCCCGATCTCGTGCTGGTCGTCGTCGCCGCACTCCTGCTCGTGAGCTTGCTGTGCGCCGGCGGCGCCCGCGTCGGTTTCCGCCGCGCTCCGGTGCCCGCCGCGGCGGAGTAGCCTGCCGGCCCTTGTGCCGCCCCGGCGGATCGGGGACAATCGACCGATATCTCTAGTGACGGGAGGGGTCGGTGCGCAGGGTCGGAAAGAACTCATTTACCGAAATCTATTTCGCCGGCTGCAATCCGACCTTTGTCGAGACCAGCGACGGCTACGTCATGATCGACTCGCCGCAGCAGCCGATCGACGCCGTGCGGTGGCGCGAGCGCATGGAGGAAAAGGCGCCGATCCGCTATCTGATCAACACCGAGCCACACGGCGACCACATCTCGGGCAACGCCTATTTCCCGAATGTGACGGTCGTCGGGCAGGTCAAGCTCCAGGAATGCTTCGAACGCTATCTCTACGCGTTCGGCACCCTCGAAGAGAAACGCGAGCGCTTCAAGGAGACCGACCCGGACAGCGTCTGGCTGGTCGGGCACCCCGATTACCCGGCCTTGAACCCGCCCAAGCTGACCTTTACCGACACGCTGACCCTGAATGTCGGCAATCACACCTTCAACATCCTTCACATGCCTGGCCACACCGCACCGCAGACCTCGGTCCACGTGCCGGAAGAAGGGGTCGTGTTCACCGGCGACAACGTCTTCTATAAGTGCCGGTCGTGGTTGCAGGAATGCGATCCCTGGGAATGGCTCGCGGCGCTGAAGAGCATCGAGGCGCTCGATGTCGAGACCATCGTGCCTGGGCACGGGGATCCCTGCACCAAGGCTTACCTCAAGGAGCAGGGTCAGATCGTCGAGAACTGGGTCGGGTGCATCGAGCGCTTCGTCGACCGCGGCCTCACCGCCGAGGAGGCGCTCAGGGAGCCGATCGAGGTCACCAGGCAGGACCCCTACCCGATCGGCCAGCGCCTGTTTATGCACAATGAGAGGCTGACCGACATGATCGTGCGCAACCTCCATCAACGGATCCTCGAAAAGAAGCAGCAGCCAACCGCTTGACTGCCGAGGGCCCGGCCATGGCAGAGCAGAAGTGGACGCTCCGCGGCGAATATATGGAAAGCTGCAATTGCGATTATCTCTGTCCGTGCATCTATACGAACCCGCAGGGTCCGGCGACCAACGACCACTGCACGGCCGCGATGGTATTTCGGATCGACGAGGGAAGCTGCGGCGACACCAGTCTCAACGGGTTGAAGTTCGCGCTGGTGATCCGCTCGGGCAAGGTCATGGCGGACGGCAATTGGGTCTTCGCCGGCGTGGTCGACGAAAGCGCGGATGACGCTCAGCGCCAAGCGCTCGCCGCGATCGTCAGCGGCGAGGCGGGCGGCCCGCCCTCGTTCATCCGTCAAAACCTGGTCGGCGATTTCCGGGGCGTTCAGTTCAAGCCGATCGAATTCGATCTGGCCGGGCTCAGACGTTCGGCGGCGATCCCCGACGTCCTTGCTTTCGAGATCGAGGGCGTCACCCCGCGCAGCCGGGCCGGCGAACCCCTCTACCTCGACAACACGTCGCACCCGGCGAACCGGCGTTTGGCACTGGCCCGGTCGAAAGAAACCCACGTGCACGGCTTCGGCCTCGATTTGGACATCGTCGGCAAGGGCAATAACGGCCATTTCGCGCCCTTCGCTTGGGCAGCTTAGGCGCTCACCGGCTTGTCCACCGATACACCGGCGAACGGCGGTCAACTGCGGCTGCGCCTCTGCGGCCGATGCGTTCCTCCT
>DATEQL010000592.1:0-8400 GCA_035272665.1 Allostellaceae bacterium | reverse complement strand
GATGGTCGAGGTGGGACAGAGCCTTTCTCGTCCCGGGAAGGACGATCAGCGCAAGCCTTTAACGCCGCGTTGCCTGCTTCACCGTGCGAGGCTGAACCGGAGCGTCACCGAGACCTCGATACGGGACTGGGGCATGCTCGCGGGAAACGGCGGCAGCAGGGCGCCGCGCATCATTTCCTCGAGGGACGCGTCGAGGTCCGGATAACCCGAGCTGTGGAGGACGACAAAGTCGAGGACGCGACCACTGCGGTCGACCGCGAAACGCAGCACCGCACGCCCCTCCTCACCCCGTTGACGGGCCGAGTCGGGGTAGTGTTTGTGACTCTCGAGCCATGCGCTCAGCAGAGCGCGGTAGCCCGGGCTAACCTCGGCGGAGGGGACCGGCGCCGGAACGGGCGTCGGTGCATAAGCGGTCTGCGGCGCAGCGACCGCAGCCGCCGCAGGTTGGGTCGGCGCGGAGGCAGGACTTGGCTGCGGCTGCTCCAAAGGCCGCACGACCGGCTTTGGCGGGTGCTTGACGGCAGGTTTGTGTGGCGCCGGAGGCGGCGGGGGCTCGACCACGGGGGCGGGGGCTTCGGGTGCCGGCGGCGGGGGCTCGGTCGTGGCGACCGGCTGGTCCGATGGCGGTGGCGGCACTGGCTCCGGCTCGGGCGGCGGTGGCGGCTCGGGTGGCGGGGTCTCCGCCTGTGTCGGCGGTTCCTCCGGTCTAGGCAACGGCGCGAAGACCACCTCGATCCCGCCTGTGGCGAGCGGCTCGGGTACCGGCGGCGCGGTGTTTGGCGGCAGCAGGATCAGCAGCGCTAGGCAGACCGCGTGCCCGGCGACCGACAAAACCAGCGGAAATCTTATCTCGCTCACTTCGAAGCGGTCGCCTCGGCGACCAGCGAGACTTTGGAGAACCCGGCGCGGTTGACGAGGCCGAGCGCGTCCATCAGCTGCGCGTAGCTGATCGTCTGGTCGCCGCGCACAAAGACGATGCGGGTCGGATCCTCCGCGGCGAGTCTGGAGAGCCGGCCCTCGAGATCGCCGGGGTCGATCCGCTCGTCGCCGATGAACACCTCGCCCACCCGGTTCAGGCTGAGGATCACCGGCGGTTTCGGCTCGGTGATCGCCGCGGCTTGCGTCTTCGGCAGATCGAGCGGCACCCCGACGGTAAGCAGCGGGGCCGTCACCATGAAGATAACCAGCAGCACGAGCATGACGTCGACCATCGGCGTCACGTTGATTTCGGCGAGCGGCTGATAGCGGTCCTCGCCGACTTCGCCCGACGGGGGCAGCGAAAAGGCCATGGCTCAAGCCTCTACCGGGATGCGGGACAAGAGGCTGCCGGCACGCCCGATCAGGCCTTGCATACGCCCGGCGAAACGGCCGAGATCGACGGTGATCTTGTTGTAGGCGACGACTGCCGGGATGGCCGCGGCGAGCCCCATCGCCGTGGCGAACAAGGCCTCGGCGATCCCCGGTGCGACAACCGCGAGGCTGGTGTTGTTCGCCGCTGCGATCCCTTCAAAGCTGCGCATGATCCCCCAGACGGTGCCGAAGAGACCGATGAAAGGAGCCGCCGAACCGAGCGTCGCAAGGAACGGCAACCGCACCTCGAGCCGGCGCAGCTCGGCATTCAGCGCGAGCCGCATCGCCCGCTCGATGCGGTCGCGCCGCTCGACGGGAGTTTCGGCCTCTGGTGACGGCTCGGTAGTGCCCTCGGCCCACCCGGCCGACAGCATCAGGCCGGCGGGATCCCCGGCATCAGCTCTGGCCTCCGTCGTCAGCAGCTCTTGCGCCGACCGGGCGGCGGCGGCGCGCATCTCGTGACCGCGGGCCGATCGGCTTGCCGCTCCGAGACGCCAGAGCTTGTCGATGATCACAGCCCAGCTCCACACCGACGCGAAGAGCAGTAGCAGCAAAACGCCTTTGACGACGGGGTCGGCATTGAGAAAGAGCTTGACGACCGAGAGGGAGGCGGCGGGGTCGTTCACGATGATCCTCTGCTTTTCATTTCATGAGTCCCGAAGCGCGCCGAATGCTGCGCGCCGGCGGTCTGGAAGACGAGATAGGGATCGTGGCTATTTCATGGAAACGAGCCACGGCATCGTCGGGGTCAACGGGTCAGGAGCCTTCAGCCACCCCCGCCTTCGAGCGGGTGAAGGAATCCGGAGCGGGCGCCCATCTGCTGCTCGACGGATAGATGGCGTCCAGTGACACGCCGCCAGGCCGCGCTGCTCTTGCCGGTGGAGGGCAACCGCAAAAAGAAGGAGGCAGCGATCCGCCGAGCCGGCGGCGGCGATCTGATTCCGCTGCCGGCAGGGAAAATCTGCAAAAAAAATTCAATTCGGGCGCCAAGCCTCCGCGAAAAGGCGCTCCTGATCAAAGGGTTACGAGTGAGGTTCGGTCGCTTCCGTCGTGCCCCCAGGCAGCGGAATGGCAGGGGAATGTCGGCGGGATGGCAGGGGAATCGCAGCGGAATCGAGCGGATCGACATTTCCGCTGTAAGAGTGGCGCATGATACGCCGCGATTTTGGCGCCAAGATGGCGTGATCCGACGAGGCCACGATCATGACCGAGACCCTTCTTCCGACCACGGTGGTCGGCAGCTACCCGCAGCCCGACTGGCTGATCGATCGCGAGAAGCTCACGCATCTGCCGCCGGTGCGGGTGCGGGCGAGCGAGCTGTGGCGCGTGCCCGAGCCGTGGCTCAAGGCCGCACAGGACGATGCGACCCGGCTCGCGATCCGCGACATGGAGCGCGCCGGCATCGACATCATCACCGACGGCGAGATCCGCCGCGAAAGCTATTCGAACCGCTTTGCGACCGCCCTCTCGGGGGTCGATCTCGACAACCTGGCGACGGTGCGAGGGCGCACGAGCGGCACCGTCGTCGTGCCGCGGATCGTCGGCCCGATCCGCCCGAAAGGGCGAAAAGGAGCGGGTAGGCATTAGTGCATTATTGGGACACAGATATCCGACATCCTGGACGAAGCATGAACGTGCAAGGCTAGCGGGGAGTCCGCCGTGCCTCTGATGGCTGCCCTTCCCAAGCCCGCCGTCTGACACCGCGGGAAGCTGCCAAGAGCCGACGTTTACCGGGCCTCTCCCGAACCGCGGCAGTCGTCCCGAAGCCGTCGATCGTTTCCGTCGACGGCAACGACGACCCATGCCCCATAGCGGTCATTTGCCCGACGTCCAGCGAGTATGCCGCCCGCCCGCTGCTGACTGACGCAGGCGGTGGCGATCGGCGATTGCCACGGGCAGGAACTGAATCGCAGGAATCTTCACGATCCGGCGCTCTCGCCCGCCCAAGTCGAGCCCCGGCCGCGCGGAGTCGCGGTTGCGCGCCGGCAAACGAAGGGGCTCGAGAATGGCATACCTGATTAGAAAAATGTTTCACTGGTTCGGCGGGCGCGTAAGTACCCGCGCGCGCCGCACGCCGGTCTACCTCGACGATCACACGCTTCGCGATATCGGCCTCACGCGAATGGAATATCACTTCCTGCGCATGTCGGGCCCGGCAGGCGCGCGCGATGCAGGCGGCACAGATCAAGCGAAGCGCCCGATTGCACACCGTTGGAGAGGACCGAAGTTTGCCGTCACGGTTCGGACTTGACCTAGTTTAGAATCATTCTAATTACGAGAGCCAAGCAAGCAATTTGGCCACCCAGCCGGGCCGCAGCGCCGAGTTCGGGATATCGAGCGGGACCCCTGCGGAAGCTTTGTGCGAGGAGATACCATGATGGATATCGGCGCCCTTCGCATGGCGCAGCAGGATGGTGGCGCGCCAACCACCCTGGCGGCCGGAAGCGCGCCTGGCGAGAGCGGCGTTTCCATCCTCAATTTCCGCTTTGATGGCGGCATGCATTTGCTGGCTACGCCACACTGTCACTGCATCTGCTTCGAAATGTCTCAGGTGCGCGTCGAAAAGCGTATGGCCGGCCGCATCGCTCACTACGAGCGTCCGGTCGGGTCGCTGACGATCAATCCGGCCGGGTACGATTTTGCCGCCGATGCCGACGAGGACGTCGAGATTCTTGCCGTCGCGGTCGATCCGGGCCGGATGGCGCTTGCAGCCGCGGAGGGCGCGCTGCCGGAGGCGCAGCTGATCGAGCGCCTAGGCGGTGAGGACCCTGCGCTTTTCGCGCTCGCCCGCACCTTGGCTTTCGAGAACGTACACAATTATCCGAGCGGAGCCCTCTCCTGGAACGAGACCGCGAGCAGCTTCGTCGATGGATTGGTGGCGGGCCACACCGCGGCGATGCCGGCCCGATCGCGCGGCTCGCTCGGCAAAGACCAGCTCCGGCGGCTCAGGGATTACGTCGCCGCTCATCTCGATGAGCCGATCGGGGTCGAGGCGCTCGCGGATATTGCGGCACGCAGCCCATTCCATTTCACGCGGGTGTTTACCCGATCCGTCGGCATGACCCCGCATCGCTACGTCGTGCACCTCAGATTGCAGCATGCGCTCGAGCTTGTTCGGGAGGGTCGGTCTGGGCTGGCTGAAATCGCTGCCCGCACCGGCTTTGCCGACCAGAGCCACCTGTCGCGTTGGGTCCGACGCGTTCATGGCGTTCCGCTGTCTCGGCTCACTGCCTGAGCCCACCGAGTGCGCAGGATTTGCACGAACTGTCGCTCTCTTCTTCCTAAATCGCCCGCACGGCGCGAAGCCCGCGCCAAGGCATCAGCGCCGCCCGACGTCAGCGTGTTGCTACTAGAAGCCGGCGCCAGCGAGAATGCGTCCAGCGCTGCGGATCGCGGTCAATGGCTCCTCAATCTAAACAGCGAGCGTGACTGGGACTTTTGTGCAGAGCCGAAGCCCATCTCGTGCCGGCAAGGCCTCGCGAGCCGTGCACATGCGGGCAACGGCCTTCGCGGCGTTCTGCGAGCGGATTCAACGTCCGCCTGCGCCAATGGCGCTTTTCAGCTGCCAATCGCCGGACCGCCAGCGAAATAGCAGGAATCTTCACGAACGGCCGCCTGCTTCTCCCCAAATCGCACGGCGCGCACACGATTGAATGCGCGCGACTGCATCCTGAGGAGTGGAAAATGGCAAAGCTGATCGAACACGGACTGTCGTTTACTGAGCAAAGGCCTGATGGTTCGCATAAGCTGGGTAAGCGCGCCGTCGTCATTGGAGCCGGGATCGGCGGCCTGGCGACGGCCGGCGCCTTGGCCCAATATTTCGAACAGGTCGACATCCTGGAGCGCGACCGGCTGGCGGCAACCGCCGGATCGCGCTCCGGCACGCCGCAGGATCGGCACCCGCATGGCCTGCTCGCCGGCGGCCTTCGCGCGCTCGATCAGATCTTCCCCGGTTTCGAGAGCGGTCTCGCCGCAGCCGGCGCCGTCCCGGTCGGGTTCGCGCGCGACGTTCAGTTCGAGCGGCCCGATGTCGGCGCGCTGCCGAAGCGGGATTTCGGAATATCAATACTGTGCGCAACGCGGCCGCTGATCGAGCTGGTGCTGCGGCGCCAGGCCGAGGCGATCGCGAACATCACGCTGCGGCCAGCGGCGCGGGTAACCGGGATCGTCCCGGCGGCCGATGGCGCGGGCGTGCGCGGGATTCGCTTTGTCAACGGCTCGGGAGGCTCGGAAATCCTCGACGCAGATCTGGTGGTCGACGCGTCCGGCCGCGGTGCGCCGACCCTGACATTGCTCGACGCCTTGGGCTGGGACCGGCCGCAGATGACAGAGATCGGCGTCGATATCAGTTACGCAACGGTTGTGGTCGAGATAGCTCCGGGCGCGACAGCGGACTGGAAGCTCGTGCTGACCCTGCCCGACCCGCCGCACGGCTTGTTCCATGCGGTCATGGCGCCGACCGAGGACGGCCGCTGGATCATCGTAATTGCAGCCCACGGCGGAACGTCGTGGATAGACACTTGGGACGCCTTTCTCGAAGCGTCGCGCTTGCTGACCACGCCGACGCTGTCCAACGCGCTCCGTTACGCGCGGCCGCCCGACGGCATTCGCCACTATCGTTTCCCGGTCAGCACCTGGAAGCATTTCGAGCGGTTGCCCCGCCTGCCCCGCGGCGTGCTGCCGGTCGCCGACGCATTCTGCCGCTTCAACCCGATCCACGGCCAGGGCATGTCGTCCGCCGCCAAGCAGGCCCTCCTGCTTCAGGATGTGCTGTCCCGGGCGGTAGCAGAGCCGGATCCGATCGCGGCCGTGCAAGCAAGGTTAATGGCGGAAGTCGCCTCGGTGCTCGAGACACCTTGGACCATGTCAACGAGCGCCGATCTCGCTTTCCCTCAGACGCGCGGCGAACGGCCTCCCGATTTCGCGGAAGCGCGGCAATTCGAGGCCGCCCTTTTTCGCGCCGCCGTCGCCGACCCGGTCGTTCATCGCGCCGTGATGGAAGTGGCCCTGCTGCTGAAGTCACACCATCGGCTGCATGAGCCGGACATCCTGCGTCGTATCGAGGGGGTGTCAATCAAGGCCGCCTGAAAGACCGGCGCGGCCTGTTTCGATGTCGGATTTGAACCCCAAGGAGTAACTACCATGACCCACAGAGGCTTCTCACACCTCGGCCTTTCGACCCTCGACCTCGACAAGACCCGCGCGTTCTACGAGGGCGTGCTGGGTTTCGAGCCGGTTGGCGCCGACACGATAACGATCGAAGAAGGCGGTCACCTGCGGCATATGTTTTTCGATGTCGGCGGCGGTCAGCTCATTGGCTTTCTGGAACCGAACGGAGTTCCCAATGTACCCGCAAAATACGATGCGGGGATCAACGGCGGCCTTGGTGTTCCCGCAGCCTTTTATCATTTTGCTTTCGATGCCGGGTCGACGGCTGCGCTGGCGGGGAAGCGTGACGAGCTGCGCAACAAGGGCGTAGAGACCACCGACATCGTCGACCACGGCTTGGCCCAATCGATCTACTTCAAGGATCCCAACGGCCTGTCGCTCGAATATTGCTGCCTGGTCGGCAATCGACCCGAGCCCGGTGCACTGATGCGCAGCGAAATCACGCTGCCGCGCGCCGCACTGGAACTCACTGACATGAACGGATCAGGCTCCAGGCTCGGCTGTGCTACGGCGGTAACGCGTTTCCGCCCCGCTGCAATCACCTCGTAATGCGGAGTGCCGAGGGTGCGCTCTTCCCATGACACCGCAGGGAAGGGCATCGGCCCTTAATACATGAAAGGATCCAAACCATGTTGACAACTACCAAAACAGTGACCGATTTCACGTCACCCGTCGGCGTCGTCAACGGCATCGATACCGACGCCGTCCACGCGTTGATCGAGAGCGTTGAGGCCCAGCCTGCAAAGGGTATGACCCAGAGTCGCGAGTGCCTGGCAAGGTGGCGCACGCTCGCTTGCGCAAGTAGAGGGCTT
This sequence comes from Allostellaceae bacterium, assembly GCA_035272665.1. Lineage (GTDB taxonomy): Bacteria > Pseudomonadota > Alphaproteobacteria > ATCC43930 > CGMCC-115725 > AP-15. The sequence goes on along the minus strand of DATEQL010000592.1, from coordinate 1,069 downwards.
CATGATCGGCGGCGCGAGTGTGCCGCGCCATTTCTCGATCGACATCGACGAACCATTCGAACTCGGTGGCTCCAATGCCTACGCTAACCCGCAGGAGTACCTGCTGGCGGCGCTCAACGCGTGCATGATTGTTGGCTATACGGCGCTCTGTGCACTGCAAGGGATCACGCTGCAGAAGCTGGAGATCACCACCGAAGGAGATATCGACCTACGCGGGTTTTTCGGGCTCGATCCAGCGGTCGATGCCGGCTATCGTGAGCTAAACACCCGGGTGGTAATTGCCGGCGACGGCACGAAAGAGCAGTTCCAGAAGATCCATGAGCTGGTGCTGGCGACATCGCCCAACTTTTACAATGTCAGCCGCGCCATCCCGGTCGCACCGACACTGATCATCGAGTGAAAGGCAGCCCGAGCCGCACCTGGGCCAAACACTTCCACATCGACGTAGACCGGAAGCCCTCCTGATGGTCGCAACAGCGCTGTGCGCCGAAACCGGCCATTCGGACGGCGGCGATCGAGGCGTCCCGAGATCGTCCAGCCCGATCCGCCGTGATCGTCGGTCTTGACGTCGACCAGGGTGATCATACCTGTTGATCCTTGTTTAGAACACTTCTTAAGGACGGGCACGATCGCCATCTCGATCGTGGTACGCCGGTCGGCTGTTGTCTCCTGGAGGAACCCGTGGGAGCAGATATGTGGGCAGGAATCGGCGAAGTTCACGCCGCGCAAGCAGACGGCGGTCCGCCAACACCGTTGGCCGCCGGCAGCGCGCCAGGCGAAAGTGGCGTTTCCGTGCTCCGGATGCGGTTCCACGGTGGCATGCATTTCGCCGCGACGCCGCAACGCCACTGCGTCTGCTTTCAGATGCCTCAATTGCGCATTGAGCGCCGCATGGCCGGTCGGGCGCTTCGGCGCGAGGCGCCGGCCGGGGTCGCTGGCGATCTGTCCTGCCGGTTTCGATTGTGCTGCCGATGTCGAAGAAAGCGTCGATGGGCTTCTCGTCGCGATCGATCCCAGCTGGTTCTCGCTCGCCGCCGCAGAGGACTCGGCGCTCGACGCGCAGTTGATC
>DATEQL010000591.1:0-3961 GCA_035272665.1 Allostellaceae bacterium | reverse complement strand
GCCCGGCGCCGGCGATCGAGATCGAGTTTGCCGGCGCGGCTCGGGTGCGCATCCCGGCGTTGACGCCACCCGAATTGGCGGCGGCGGTGGTCAGGGCGCTGCGCCGATGATCCCGGTTCCCACCGGTGTCCGGGTGTGGATCGCAACCGGGCACTCCGATTATGCGGCGCGGGATGAACGGGCTGGCTCTGCAGGTTCAGCAGGGACTGAAGCGCGACCCGCACGCCGGCGATCTGTTTGTGTTCCGCGCCCGGCGCGGCGATCTGATCAAGATTCTCTGGCATGACGGTCTGGGCATGTCGCTTTACGCCAAGCGACTGGAGCGCGGCCGGTTTATCTGGCCGTCGCCGGCCGATGGCGTGGTCGCGATCACAGCGGCACAACTGGCTTACATGCTCGAAGGCATTGACTGGCGCAACCCGCAGCACACCTGGCGTCCGCACGCGGTTGGATAGGGTGCGACAAGTTGACTCACCCATTGCGCGAGATCATCACAATGGCGTGCGATTATGGTTGAATCCCGGTCGTGCCAATTACAGCCGACATTCTCCCCGACGGGGTCGACGCACTCAAAACGGCGCTGGTCGCCGAGCGCTCGGCCCGCCAGCAGGCCGAAGCCCGCGCCTCGGGTGCCGAGGCCATGGTCGCGCATCTGAAGCTGGTCATCGCCAAATTGCGACGCGAGCGCTTCGGGCCATCGGCCGAGCGCGGCAGCAAGCTGCTCGATCAGCTCGAGCTGCAGCTCGAGGAGCTGCAGGCAAGCGCGACCGAAGACGCGCTCGCCGCCACCACCAAGCCTGGCCAGGACGACACCGTCGTGCGCAGCTCCACCCGCCAGAAGCCGGTGCGGGCACCGCTTCCCGAGCACCTGCCACGCGAACGCGTCGTGATCCCGGCGCCCGCCGCCTGCCCGTGCTGCGGCGGCAAGCTCTCCAAACTCGGCGAGGACGTGACCGAGACGCTGGAAGTGGTGCCGCGGCAATGGAAAGTCGTGCAGACCGTGCGCGAGAAGTTCACCTGCCGCAGCTGTGAGAAGATCACCCAGCCGCCGGCACCGTTTCATACCATCGCCCGCGGGCGGGCCGGCGCCAGCCTGCTGGCGATGATCCTCTATGCCAAGTACGGTCATCATCAGCCGCTCAACCGCCAGAGCGACAGCTTTATCCGCGAGGGCATCGATCTCGACGTCTCGACCATGGCCGACTGGGTCGGCGCCTGCACGGCGACCCTCGCCCCACTGGTCGAGCTGATCCGGCTCCAGGTGCTGGACGCTGCCCGGCTGCACGGTGACGACACCACTGTGCCGGTTCTGGCCAAGGGCAAAACCGTAACCGGCCGGGTGTGGACCTATGTCCGTGATGATCGGCCGTTTGCCGGACCGGCACCTCCCGCTGCGGTGTTCTTCTATTCCCGCAACCGCGACGGCGAGCACCCGAAGCGGCATCTGGCCGGCTATGCCGAGATTCTTCAGGCCGACGCTTATGGCGGGTTCAACAGCCTTTACGATCCGAAGCGAAGTCCCGGCCCGATCACCGAGGCCGCCTGCTGGAGCCATGGACGGCGGAAATTCTTTGTCCTGGCCGATGTTGCCAAAGCGCCGCTCGCCGTCGCGGCGGTGCGCCGGATCGACGCGATCTTCGCAATCGAGGGCGAGATCAACGGATTGCCGGCGGAGCAGCGTCTCGCCGTGCGCACAACCCGCATTGCGCCGTTGGTGGCCGAGCTCGAAAGCTGGATACGCAGCGAGCGAGCCCGGTTGTCCCGACATGCCGACGTCGCCAAAGCCATGGATTACATGCTGAAGCGCTGGGCCGCCTTCACCCGCTTCCTCAGCGATGGCCGCATCTGCTTGACCAATAACGCCGCCGAGCGCGCGCTCCGCGGCATTGCCATTGGCCGCAAGAACTGGCTCTTCGCCGGCTCCGATCGCGGCGGCGAGCGGGCCGCAGCGATGTACACGCTGATCGCCACCGCCAAGCTCAACAATGTCGACCCGCAGGCCTGGCTCGCCGACGTGCTGCGCCGCATCGCCGACCACCCCGCCCGTCGGCTCAACGAGCTGCTGCCCTGGAAATGGAACACGCCGGCAATCGCCCACACCGCCGCCGCGTAATACCCCAAGCTGGTGTTCCTGCAGACGCTCCTGCAGGTTACACGCCGTTAGCCTGCGGCCTTGGCCGGATGCTTACCTTTAAAGCCACACTCGTACAGGAGAAGACGTATCCGAACCTTTTGGCAAAGGTGAACATCTACGCGCCGGTCGGGCTACGCGGGCATTCGCAGTTATTGCGCGGTTGACGGTCAAAGGTGGCCATCGGGCGCCGGGTCGCGGTAGTTGGAGAAAACAGAGCCCCCGTGGCCCACGCTCCGCGGTTTTCTGGTGTGGCCATTGTTTGACGGGACCGCCTCTTGGGTAGGCCAGAATATGGTTACTGAATCGTTGGGAAAGTGGGCCAACAGTGGCCGGAGTCGATTAGCGGTTATTGCTGTTGACACAACAATAAGAATTGCGTATATAATTATTTGGTGTTCAATCCATGGTGCCGCCACGGGTGCGGTGCCGGTTGAACAAGGGAGACGATGATGAATGATGACATTTCACCAAAACTGCCCGCGCGGGTGCGCGGGCGGCCCTTCGAAAAGGGGTCGACCGGGCAACCCTAGCGGTCGGCGACGGGGTTCCCGAAACAAGGCGACGCTTGCCGCCGCCACGCTGCTCGCGGGCGAGTCCGAGGCCTCGACGCGCAAGGCCGTCGAGATGGCGCTCGCCGGTGACCCCGCTCTGCATGGAACGCGTGCTGCCGCCGTGCCGCGAGCGTGGTGTCAAGTTCCGTCTGCTGCCGATCGAGGGCACGCTCACGGAGATACCTGCGGGCCGTCGTCCCGCGACGTCTCTCAAGCGATGAATGCGGTCACTTCGGCGCTCGCCCAAGGGGAGATCACGCCGGGCGAGACGGAGACGATCGCAGGTGTCGTCGACACCTTCGTGCGGGCGATCGAAACAACCAAGAAGGAAGGCTCTCGTCTCAATCTGCTGCCGATTTTAATGGCAAATAATTATTATAATTGCGAAAAAAGAGAAACTGGCGATTACGAGGAAACCGATGATTGCGATTTGCAGCAAGCAGGGAGGGCGGGCCGGCCGATGCGCGCGGTTGGCGCTTCAACCAGTACGGGACCTTTTGCTGCAGATTTGCTGCAGGTGCAGCCATCGGCAACAATCGATTCAATTCATGATTGCAGATTTGGGGATTGGGCAGCGCCGTCTCAGTGACGAAGACGCCGCGCGAGATTCGCCGGTGCTCGGTATTGTGGCGGTTGGCGAAAGCGCGATCGAGTGCGCTGCGCGCCTCCGCGTCCATCGGCCAGCTCGATCGAGGCTTTGGACCTGCTCCTTGTGTGCTCTTTCGGGGTTCTCGTGTAAGTTACGGACTCTTTCGTCCGCCTTGCGTGGACCGCACCGTCTCGTGCAATCCTCTCACCCTTGGGCCGTACAAGCTAACTGCGGTCCTTGCCTCGGGCCGCCAATCTCCTGACAATGCCGTTCTCGCATAATCTGACGGGGGCTGTCGTGGATATCGACGAGAGGCGCCAAGCGAACATTCTGGTGTTGGCTCCGGTCGGACGCATCGACAATCTGACGAGCGCGGAGTTTCAAACGAAGCTGCTCGCCGCCGTCAGCTCCAGCTCCGCGGACGTCGTCGTCGACTTTTCCAGGGTCGAATATATATCGAGCGCCGGTCTGCGGGCGTTGATGGCCGCATCGCGGCAAAAGCCGAAAGAGCGGCGGCTTGCCGTCGCCCGCCTCCACACGGTCGTTCGCGAGATCTTCGCGATCAGCCGGTTCTCGCATGTCGTCCCGGTCTTCGCCACCGTCGAGGAAGCGAGCACCGCCTGGCAGGCCCCGCCGCGACCCGACGCGGCGGTTCCCCATGCCGAGGCCGACCCGGCTGGACCGTTG
>DATEQL010000590.1:0-2908 GCA_035272665.1 Allostellaceae bacterium | reverse complement strand
GAGTCCGCCAGGATCCCGAAATTTGCATCTTCGCGAGCGGCAGCGCGCCTCGCTGCTGCTGCTCGCCTGCCTTACTGTCCCCTCGCTCCCTCATCCGAGCGGCGATCCGAAGAACAGCGGGCCCGACCCGCCGGAGCGTGGTCCCCCTCAAACGCGCCATACTCCTTTCGATCGGGTCGGGCCCGCGAGCGCCACGCCACCCCCTGCGTGGTGTTGCGAGCGTCGTGCGTGTCCCCCCAGCATGGCGCTTCCCGTGCCGGCGGTCGGCGTTGCGGCAGGCGCCCCGCTCTGACCCGCTATTTGGTGCATCGCGGGTGCGTGTCCGCGGCACTCGTCGCCTTGGCAACCGCGTAATCGTGAAGCCCTTTCGCATCGAGGGTGCTGCCGAGTCTCATTATTTCTGAAGCCTGCTGGCAGACTTGCGCCATCGGGAGCGCACCCTGCTTGAGCGAGATCTGATTGGCGAGGCTGGTATTCCAGCGATCGAACTCGCTCTGGGCGTTGCGGGAGCCGGTTCGCCGGAAATGGTCGATCATCGCCTTCTGATAGCGGATGATCGCATCTTTGTTGCGCGCCCGGAACTCGCCATAGACCGTGTCTTTGCAAGCCGAGCTGATCACCATGATATTGGTCTGGAGCAGGATTGCCTGCTCCGCCTCGACATCCGCCGCCGAATAACACTGCTTGTCGGCGGCAGACGCGCCCTGAAAGGACGCAGCAGCGAACAGCGCTGCGGCCAAAACAACTTTCCTCATCGCATTCCCCCAACTCGATCAACGTCCGCGATAACGGCAGCAGCATACTCGGCCATTGGCCAATTTCAAGAGCAACCCGCCTCGTTGTCAGGTTTGTGCGCTGCAAAGCGGAAGAACAAATTGAAGTTCTCTTTGCGAAGTACCCTGCTGTTGCCCAACCGTTGATTGCTTTGCAGTGTGCCTTTTAGATCCTGGCATCGAATACGAACGAAAACTTGACCGAAAAATCAAGAAATCTAAAGGTTGTTGGCATCGAGCTGACCACTGTGACATCAACGACACGGGCTCCGATAAAAATTCCGCTTGTGCTGCACCGGCCTTTTCTGTGATGCGGGGATCCTGACTCGGCAGCCCCCACGGCTCTTCGATGATCGTGTTGTTCACCGATTTTGGTCTCGAGGGACCCTATACCGGCCAAGTCAAGGCGGTCTTGCACCAGGTGGCGCCGGGGGTTCCGGTCATCGAACTCTTTGCCGACGCACCAGCGGGAAGGCCCGAACCGGCCGCCTATTTGCTGGCCGCTTATGGGGCTTGGTTTCCGCCTGGCACCGTCGTGCTCGCGGTGATCGATCCCGGTGTGGGCAGCGCGCGCGCTCCGGTTATTGTCGAGTCGGAAGGGCGCTGGTATGTTGGTCCGGACAACGGCTTGTTTGAGCTTGTCGCGCGACGGGCGCAGTCCGCCCGAACTTGGGAGATCCTGTGGCGCCCCGAGGCGCTGTCCGCGAGCTTTCATGGACGCGATCTGTTTGCGCCGGTAGCGGGCCGGCTCGCCGGCGGCGAACGGCCCTCTCATTTGCCGCGTGCCGCCGAAATCGGCCGGCATGCCGATTGGCCGGATGACCTACCGGAGGTCGTCTATATCGATCGGTACGGTAACGCCATCGCGGGGCTGCGGGCGGCTCTCCTGCCAAAGAGCGCGCGGCTCGCCGTATCGGGGCGCGTGCTCCCGCGTGCTCGCACCTTTTCCGATGTCCGGCTCGGCGAGGCCTTCTGGTACGAGAACTCGAATGGCCTCGCTGAGATCGCGGTCAACGCAGGCCGCGCAGCAGACGCTCTGGAACTCGTGATCGGCAGCCCGGTCGTGATTCTCCGATGACCGGATAACGCATCGCGGTCGGCCGGTTTCAGGGAGGCGGAGCCACGACCTTGATGCCCGGCGGAACCGTGAGCTGACGCCGCCTTTGGAGCCGGTGAACGAGCCAAACGGCAACCGCGAACGCGATGAACGCACCGAGCATGACAAGGCTGAACGAACGGACAAGATGGCCGAGGACGGCGCGAAATGCGTGACCGAGGAAATAGCCGACACTGATGAAGCTCGCCGCCCACAGTCCGGCGGCGAGGAAATTCAACGAAAGAAACCGCTTCCAATGGATGGCGCTCATCCCCATCGCAAAGGAAGAGAGATTGCGCACGCCATAGATGAATCGGAAGGACAGGATGAAACCGGTATTGTACCGCTCTAGCCAGCCCAGCGCCGATTCGACGCCATAGCGCCAGCGCGGGAACCGGTTCAATATCCGCGACCCAAAATGACGACCGATCCAAAAGTAAGCCTGATCCCCGCTGAAGCTGCCGAGCCAAGCGGCTACCAGCAGCAGGAATGGGTTGAGCATACCTTGTGCGGCCGCAAAGCCGGCGAAGAGCACAATCGTTTCACCTTCGAGAAAGGTCCAGATAAGCGCGATCAGATAGGTATATGCGCCGTGTTCAGCGATCAGCTGATCAATGTTCATTCCAATCGCTTCCCGCCCCGTCTCGCTGTCGCGGGCGACCACTCGCGGGCGCGGCCCGCAAATCCTCCCCAGCGCGGCGCGCATGCTAGGTTTTTCCGGCACCCCGGTCGAGAGGATTCCCGTCCGGCTTTCGATTTCCCGTTGCCGACGGGAGGTTCGCGGCGGCGCAGCAAGGAAGGTGAAGATCCGATGAAAGGGTTGTATTTCGAGGAGTTTGAAGAAGGCCAAGTCTTCGAACACGCGATGAGCCGCACCGTTACCGAGATGGACAATGTGCTGTTCAGTACCCTGACGATGAATCCGCAGCCGCTTCATCTCGACGCGGAGTTCGCGAAGCGGACCGAGTTTGGCCAGCGTCTGGTAAACAGCCTATTTACGCTCGGACTGGTAATCGGCATGAGCGTCGGCGAAACGACG
>DATEQL010000589.1:0-3469 GCA_035272665.1 Allostellaceae bacterium | reverse complement strand
ATGACGGAGATATCGTGATCATACCTCGGGGTGATGTCCTGGCTCAGAACGAATGGGCCAATCACGCCCATCATCCGCGGCAGGTAAGGGCTCACGGAGAAGACTTTCTCACGGTAGAGGATCTCCTCCACATCCCGGAATCGAGCTACCAGCGTCGCCATCGGGCTTTGGAGGATTGGCCGGTTATCGCGCAGCTCCTTGAAGAAAGGAAGCGCATTGCCTCGAATCTGCTCCATGATGAACTGGAACTGCGCGCCGGCTATCTCCTTTGGGTCGCCCCCTTTCGCCGCGATCGCGTCGAACGCATCCAGGATTGGAGCGGCCGAATTCGGTGCGCCTGTATTGTGCGCAACGGTTGCATCCGGCGAATTGTCGGTTGTCGTCATGGCACGACCTCGCTTGCCCGCCGTTGCTGAGCCCCGGCCTTCACAATCTCGCCCGGAAGCCGAATGGCCAGATTTTTTCCCCACTTGCCAACGGTGACTTGCGACACCCCTTCATCCATTTCGTCGGGATATTCTTATCATATCTCTTTTGAAGATTCTGCGATTCAACCGAGAAGGCTTGCGAATCGACCCCCAGCTTCGCAAGTCCCGCTTGCCAAAATTCTCGAATCCGGTTTCGATCTCGCGGATGAATAAAACATCCGGATCAGCTCGTGTTGGACCGTAGGCAACGACCGCACCCTCGCGGTGATGATCGCGAACGGATCACGAGAGCGCGCCAAGCGGCTGAGGCGCTCTTCACACCCAAACGGCAAGTCACCGAGCAATCGGATTCAGATTCGGCGCGCAAACCGCGGGTGCTGGGGACCTCCTCGGTGGCGCCGGTCCGTCGCGAGGAGGGCGAAGCGCGGGCCAGCCCCGAGCAACAGGTGAGGCCCGAGATCCAGGGCTCGCAATTCGCTCGCATCCGGGCTTTGGTGAAGTATGGAATGACGGTTTCCCAAGTCGCCGCGGTCTATGAGGTTACCGTTGGCGAGATCGAGCGCATTCTCCGGAAAGCCTGATGGCGATGCCTGTCTCGAAGAAGCGGCGCAGGAAGGCGAGGCCCGACTCTTCAAGTAAAGCCAATTCGGAGCCTCTGCGCTAGAGCAGAGCCTCCCCCAGACGTCAGACGCGGAGAATTGTCGGCATTTCGGGTCGGCCGCCACGCGCTCAGCGGCCCCCACCTTCGACCCTACTCGCCGTGCGCCGCGCTATGGCCCGCGTTAAAACAACAAAGGAACCGCCTGAGCTGGGAATGCGCCACTGCGGCTCGCGGTATGAGCAGCCGATCGATCCGCTCGAGCCGGAGACGCGCTGCACGCGAGCGCTGATCGAGCTCGGCCCTCGGCACGCTCTTGCTCCATACGTTGGTTCTCGTCACGGCACCCTCCACAGCGCGGACCCCAGCGAACGCCTGGGATGACGCGACTAATAGCCCGCCGATTCCCCGAAGATGTGTGAGCTGCTTCACACTGCCGGCGATTTTTTTGCGGAGGCGGCGGCGCAGGTCGGTCCCGCAACCGCTCGCCTACACGGTCGGCTTGATGTTCTGGTTGAGCCGAAACAGGTTCGTCGGATCGTACTTGTTCTTCAGCGCGACGAGCCGCTCGTAGCCATGGCTATAGGCAGCCCTGATCCGTGTGGCCTCTTCCGCGTCCAGGTGGTTGACGTACACTTCTCCAGTCGCGAAGGGCTCGACCGCCGTCCAGAACTCCCGAGTCCAGCGGATGTGACCTGCCGACTCGGCAGGATCGGTCCACTGCGAGATCACGTCATAATCCCACTGATCGTCGCGCAGCCCGAAGGCGGTCGCGTTCCGGTCCACCCGGGCTGCGGCGCCATGGAGATGGAAAAACAAGACCATGGACATCGGCGAGAGCATCTTTGCCGAACGCTCGATCAGGATATCGATCAAATCGTCACCGAGTTCTTTCAAGAAGCTCGACTTCCAGTATCGCTGAACCCCGCCATACGGGACCGCCGCGTCGAACAACGTGTTCAGCTCGACGTATGAGGTCGGGGCAATCGTGTCGAGTAACGGCGAACCGAACTTTCGGACGGGTGCCACTACTGTTGCTCCGGCTACGAGATCTCCGATATAGGCGACGATAATGGCGACGACCGGGGCACCCTCGGGCGAGGTCATCAGCGCGGCAGCGGCCAATGCCTCATCGGGGCAGCTGCGCGCATAGTCCCGGTAGAACCGCAGCGTTTCTTTGGCCTTGGCCATCGGGTGAAGAACCATTCCCGCCAGCACCGGACCAACCGGATGAAGCCGGTACTCGAACGAGGTTGCGACACCAAAATTGCCGCCGCCGCCGCGCAGGCCCCAGAAAAGGTCCGAGTGCTGATCGGCACTGGCGGTCAGAAACTGCCCCGCGGCGGTGACGATATCCGCCGAGAGCAGGTTGTCGCAGCTGAGGCCGTGCTTTCCCATCAGCCAGCCGAGGCCGCCGCCGAGCGTCAGACCGGCAATGCCGGTTGTCGAGACCACGCCGCCGGTGCTGGCGAGGCCAAAGGCCTGAGTCTCGCGGTTGTACTCGCCCCAGGTGAGGCCTGCCCCGGCGCGGGCCGTATGTTTGACCGGATCGACCCGCACACTCTTCATCGGCGACAGGTCGATCATCAGGCCGCCCTCGCAGACGGCATTACCGGTGATGTTGTGACCGCCGCCGCGAACCGACACCAGCAACCTGTGGGTGCGGGCAAAGCGCACCGCCGCGATGACATCGGCGACGCCTGCACAGCGGGCGATCAGCGCCGGACGTCGATCGATCATGCCGTTCCAGACCTTGCGGGCCTCGTCATAACCGCCGTCGCCGGGGCGCAGCAGCGGCCCGCGCAGACTGGCCCCAAAGTTCTGTACTACGGCCTCCTCGAGGATCGCGTCGGCACCTTCGGTGGTGATCACGCGCAGATCTGTCATGGTACTCTCCTCCCCGTCAGTTCGCCTGTGCTGGGCTCCCGCTCCACTCCCTCAATCAGGCGGCAGGCGCACCTGGACCTTGGCGCGCTCCTCCTGCAGGGTGAGAAAGATCGAGGCGTCGCGATCCTTCCAGCCGCGCCCGATCGCCTCGATCATCGCCTCTTCGCATAGGGCCGCAAGAGGCATCGGCGTGTCGGTGGCGCGCGCCAGATCGAGCGCCAGCCCCAGATCCTTGCGCGCCAGGGCGAGCGAAAAGCGCGGCTCGAAATTGCCGCGCAGCCAGGTGACGGGCAGGCGCACCTTGAGGCTCATCATCTGGCCGAGTGCCGCCTCGTTGAAAACATTGACGATCGTCGCGGCATCGATTCCGGCTTTGACACCGGCGGTCCAGCATTCCGCCATGACGAGATCGAGCGTGAAGCTGGCACTGTTGTGCATGATCTTGGCGATCGAACCGGTGCCGATGCCGCCGGTGTAGATGACGCGCTTGGCGACCGCATCGAACAGCGGGCGCGCACGCTCGAATGCAGCGGGGTCGCCGCCCGCCATCACCAGG
>DATEQL010000588.1:0-3488 GCA_035272665.1 Allostellaceae bacterium | reverse complement strand
GGTCGGGTTTGTCTGGGTAGCGGTCTGGCTCGCGCTGGTCTCGACGCCGGAAAATACACGATGGCTGCCGCAAGCCGAGCGCGAGCACATCCTCGCCGGACGCGACGCCGGCATCGCGCCGCCGAGCCACAACGGTGTCGGGGGATGATGATGAAGTATCGCCCGACATCCAGAGGCTGTCCGTCCTTGAACAGCTCGTCGGCCAAGGTCGGTCGCAGCCAGTTGGCTCCGGTGCCGGTGTTGCCCTGCAACAGCAGCACGCCGTTGACGATCTCGCCGGCGGCGTTCCGCTCGGCAGAGCCGAGGGTGCGGTAGTGCAGTTTCAGCTGAGGCAGGGTCTGGCCGCTGGCGAATTTGTAGTCGGGGATGATGAAATCGCCCTCCTGGTAGTTGAGCCAGTGGGCGAGTGCCGGTGCGGCGATGCTGACGAGGGCAGCGGCAACGACAGCACGAATCAACATGACGAAAGCCCCTCCGAGAAGGTTTGCATACGATCTTCTCATCCCGAAAAAATAACCTATGGCGTGCCTGGCTCGGCCGGTTTTCTGCTCGCTGCGAGGCGCGTCGAGGTTTTCGGGGAGAAGTAACCCTTTCTTCGTTACGGCCTCGCCAGCACCCGACACCAGGCAAAGGCGAAAGAGGCCGTTGGATCCTCACCCCACTCTTCCCACCGCTCCGCCAAGCAGGTCAGCTCCTCGCCCGAAGCAATCCCATGGCGTGTGACAGCGGCACGCAATTCCTGATCCCGGCATTCCGCCGCCCGGTCCCGTGCGAAGGCCATGACCCGATTCGGCGTCCCATAGCTGATGTAGTCGGCGAACGCTTCGACGCGGCCGAACCCCGCCTCCTGGAAAAGCCCGCGCAGGGAACGGCCCATATTCGGTTCGGCGATTCCCGCCGCACGCCATAATTGTTGGCGGATGTCGTAGAAGCGCCGCGGGCCAGCCGTCTGCTCGCCGGCAGAATGCTGCGCCAACCACACCGCCGCGCTTCGTGACGCGCCGGAGCTCCGCGACAACACTCGCGGGGTCACCGAGCGTTTCGAGCATAGAGTGGCAAAGAACGGCGTCGAACGCCGCGTCGTGAAAGGGCAGCCGTCGACCATCGGCCACGGCGCAAGCGAGATTACCCCGCACGATTGAGGCCGGGTCGCGGCGGGCGGTTGCAAAGCTATCCTTGTCGAGGTCCACACCGACGACCCAACCGCCCGGCACCGCCTCCGCCGGGCCCATAGCGAGGACCTCGGGAACCAATAGGAAGAGGTCGGCGCTGGCCGGCGGCGATCGGCACCGCGTGCACCCGCCCGCGGTGGTTCCGCCCCCTGGTGGGGAAAGTCGAGACCCTTGTTCGTGCGAACCGGAGACCGGCCTCTAAGTCCCTAATCCCGTTTACTTTATCGAGGATAACCGGGACAACTTTCAAAGTGGAATCGATTATTCATTCATTCTGATTTCCCGCTTTACAGGCTCGGGGCATTCGCCGGCAGGCCCGGCCCACACCATCGCCAAGCTGACCGGATGGCCGACATGGCTCGCGAGACGCGGCTCGCCGAACAGGCGCCGATTTTCCCCGACCCACTCCGCGTCGACCAGTTGCTCGCCATCAGAGTGAGCCCGGCGCGGCCCATAAACGACTAAGCTTTCGCTCCCGCGGAACCGTTGACATAGACGGATAGGCAGCGGGTGTTGAGAATGCCGGCCGCACAGCCGGAAAGATGGCCAGCGTTACGGTCGTAACGCATATCTTTCGTACTGAAACCATGACGTAACGCTGCCGGCCCATCTGTTTGCGTGTAGGGCAGACACAGCAACCAAATTACTGTCTGAAGGCGCAACGGAACTGCCGATGACAGTGATGAAGGCGGCTGCTTCTTCCGGGTTCGCTGCAATGCGCGATCGGCCTGACCCGCGATGCGCCGGGAGGCGATGCAGTCATTCTGTGGAGAGCGCCCTACCTCGCTTTCGCTGAGAGGATCGACATGGTCACCGTAAATCTTGATGCGCCGGTTTCAGAGCGTCCATTTCTGCGCACTACAGCCAACCTACCGGGCAATAAGGACGATGCGATTACCTTGCGCCTCAGGTCCGTTTGGAGCTCGTTCCCCGGGACAATGCAGCTCCTGCCGGTGCGCCGTCGCGAGGCAATGTACGCGCTTCACGCGTTTGCCGCGAGGTCGAAGACATCGCGGCCGGCGAAGCATCCCGCTCGTTGAAATGTACCCTATTGGGCAATTGGCGCAGCGAAATTGCGCTGCTCTACGCAGGGCGTCCCCAGCATGTCGTCACTTGCGCTCTGAACGAAGCTGTACGCCAATATAGCCTGCAGTGTGCGGATTTTCTGGCCATTACCGACGGTATGGAAATGGATCAAAGCTGATCGGATGGCCGACATGGCTCGCGAGACGCGCTCGCCGAACAGGCGCCGATTTTCCCCGACCCACTCCGCGTCGACCAGTTGCTCGCGCAACTCCACCAGAGTGAGCGATTCCAACCGGCTCATCAAGGCGCCTCCAACCGCGCTCGAGTAGCTCGCAGAGGAGCGTCCGATAAATGTGGAGTATCACAGCAACCGGGCGCATCGTCCCGCGGGGACAAGCTGAAATTGCCTCGGCGGCAGCGGCATAATGTCCTTCGGCGCGCATGGCCACGTCACGGCAGACATCGGGAAGCGCCGGCTGCGCTAGCACCCAGCTTGGCGCGACATCCCGATTGGATGTGGTCGCCGATCATATGAACGACGTTGGCGATCGCGACCGGCTCACCGGCTGGCGCATCGAAATGGGTGGGCACCCCCTTCAGCAGCATGAACGGATGGTAATCGATCAGCACGACCTTGCCGCTCGGACGGATCAGACGCGCGGTCTCAGTATAGAACCGGCCGAGGTCGCCGAGGTGACAGATGGCAAAAGAGGAGATAGCGAGATCATACCCCTGCCGGACCAGACCGCTGGTGGCAGCGTCGGTGCAGATCAACCTGCCGTAGATCCTCTTGGCGGCGGCGCGCTCGATCATTGCCGAGCTCGCGTCGACCCCGTCGACGCGCGCGACGCCATGCGCCTTCAGCCAGGCGCCGATCCGCCCGGTACCGCAGCCCAAATCGACAGCCGCGGCAATGCGGCCCCAATCGACTGACACCAGCGAACCCAACAGCGGAAGATCGAGCCGGTCGTCCATCGTCGCGTCGTAGGAGGGCGCCCAGGCCGCATAGCCTGCCGCCACGTCGAGCGTGCGATAACCCCGGCTGTCATAGCGCGCGAAAGACGCGCTCACGCCCCTCGGGGTCCTCGGCTCGCGGTCGATCGCTCAGACGACCCCGTCGTCGCGCAGCCGCTTGACCTCTGCCGCCCCGACACCGCACAGCTCACTGAGCAGCGGCTCGGTATGCTCGCCGAGCAGCGGCGGGCGACTCACCTGGACCGGTGAATCCGACAGCTTCACCGGGCAGCCGACCGTCTGATAGGTGCCGCGCGTCGGATAGTCGACATCGAC
>DATEQL010000587.1:0-4949 GCA_035272665.1 Allostellaceae bacterium | reverse complement strand
CGCATGATCGACGACATGACGGCGCGCCGGTACAAGGAGAAGGTGCAGAAGGACTACGTCCGGCACGTGAGGGACTTCACGGTCTTCCTCGGCCGGTCGCCGAACACGGCCACGAGCGATGACCTTCGCCGATACCAGCTGCACATGGCGCAGCAGCAGATCAGCGCAGGCTCGATCAACGCCGCCATCGCCGGGCTACGGTTTTTCTTCACCGTGACGCTCGAACGACCCGACCTCGTCCGTCCTCTGAGGACCGTCAACGAGCCGCGCAGGGCGCCCGTCGTGCTGAGCCAGGAGGAGGTGGCGCGCCTCCTCGAAGCCGCGCCCGGCCTCAAGTACAAGGCCGCGCTCAGCGTCGCCTACGGCGCGGGCCTGCGCGTCTCCGAGGTCGCGAACCTGAAGGTGTCCGACATCCCCGGATCAAGTCCGGGGACCAGCCAGCGCATGACGCTCCGGGTCGAGCGGGGCAAGGGTCAGCGGGATCGCACCGTGATGCTCTCGCCGCAACTGCTCGAACTGTTGCGCGACTGGTGGCGGGCGGCGCGGCCGCAGGCCTGGCTCTTTCCCGGCCAGAACCCGATCAACCCGATCACTCCCCGTCAGCTCAACCGTGCCGTCACCGCCGCCAAAAACCTGGCGGGCATCACCAAGCGCGTCTCGCCGCACACCCTGCGGCATAATTCCGAGTGCCGGATTATTCCGAGCCATCTGGCTACAATGTCGTGATAATCTATTAATTTCAAAGGCTTGTAGTTGTCCGTGATCGTTGCCGGCTCGGCATTATTCCGCTGTCTTCAATGAACGAGGATTTTCCTCGGCTCCAATGGAGACGAATGATGAGCGATCCTGATAATGCCGCGACGACGTGGGTCAAGGCGTCCTGCCTAGGCCCGTTGGCAATCCACATCGAGGCATTTGCGGCACATCTCGGCGGCGAGGGATTCACGTCGAGGACGGTGCACGACAAATGCGAACTCGTGGCAAAGCTGAGCGTGTGGCTTTATCGGCGCGATCTTTCTCAGGGTGCGCTCGACGAGGGTCAGCTCGACCAATTTCACACGGATCGTCGCCGCCAAGGCTATGTGCGGCGCGGCGAAGTGGCAACCGGCCAACAACTGCTTGGATACCTACGTGACCTCGGGTGCGTTCGGGCCCTGCCGCCAGGACCTGATCCGACCCCTCTGGACAATCTGACGCGGGACTTCGGACGTCACCTGAGTTCCGAGCGTGGCCTGTCACCTGCAACCTTGGGCAACTATCTACCGGTCGTTCGAAGTTTTCTCATAGAGCGGTTTGACGGCAAGCCGATGCAGTTCGACGAACTGCGCCCGGTCGACATTCAGCGTTTTGTTGTACGTCACGCTCAGACAGGAAGCCGTCGCAGCGCTCAATTGATTATCACCGCGTTGCGTTCGTTTCTGCGCTTTCTGCGACAGCGGGGCGCGATTTCGATGGATCTCACTGGCGCCGTGTCGGGGATAGCCGACTGGCGCCTGTCGCACCTGCCCAAGTCGATTCCGCCTGAACAGGTCGAACGGATGCTCGTGTCTTGTGATCGCAGCGTGCCAGTCGGTGAACGCGACTATGCGATCTTGTTGCTTCTGGCGCGCCTCGGATTGCGCGCTGGAGAGATCGTCGCCTTGACCTTGGACGATCTGGATTGGGAGCGGGGCGAGATTCTCGTCCGCGGCAAGGGCCAGCGGCTCGTGCGATTGCCGCTGCCGACAGACGTCGGCGCGGCGCTCGCCGACTATTTGCGTCACGCTCGTCCCCGCAGTTCGATACGACGGGTCTTCATCCGCATGCGAGCGCCGTTGCGCGGCCTGGTCGGTCCCTCCGCCATCGACTGTGTCGTTTGTCGCGCCCTCAGACGCGCCGGTTTGAACCCATCGTTCAAAGGGGCCCATCTGCTGCGCCACTCCCTCGCCACCGATCTATTGCGTCGAGGCGCTTCGCTGACGGAGATCGGACAACTCCTGCGTCATAGCCAGCCAACCACGACGCAAATCTACGCCAAGGTGGACATCGCGGCGCTACGCACCCTTGGGCTTGCCTGGCCGGGAGCCGCCTCATGAGCCCGCCGCTGCGGGAGACGCTCGACGAATATCTGACCATGCGTCGCGCCCTCGGGCACAAACTCTGTCTGGCCGGACGCCTGTTGCAGCAGTTCGTCGCGTTCGCCGATCTGGCTGGCGCAACCTACGTCACCACTGATCTCGCGCTGGCATGGGTGAGCCAGCCTTGTGGGGCGGCGCTCGCTGAGAGAGCCCGTCGCCTGGGGATCGTGCGTCGCTTCGCACAGTACTGCGGCGCGCTCGACTCGCGAACCATCGTGCCGCCGCAAGGCCTGCTTCCCCATCGCTATCAGCGTCCGACGCCTTATATCTATCGTGACGAGGAGATCTCTCGCTTACTCGGCGCGGCGCGGCAACTGTCCTCCTCAACCGGGTTGCGGCCTCATACCTACTCCACCCTCTTCGGCCTATACGCGGTAACCGGCATGCGATGCCGCGAACCGCTGCAACTCGATCGTGATGACGTGGACTTGGTGAACGGCGTGCTGACGATCCGCGGCGCGAAGTTCGGCAAGTCCCGCTATGTCCCGCTGCACGTCTCCGCGCAATGCGCATTGAACAGCTATGCAACGTGGCGGGATCGCTTGTGCCGCCACCCTGCCAGTGCAAGCTTCTTTGTCTCCGATTGTGGAGCCCGCCTCACCCACTGGAGCGTCCGACGGACGTTCGTCCAATTATCTCACCAGATCGGCCTGCGAGGCGCTGGCGACAGCCGAGGTCCACGCCTGCATGATCTACGCCATCGAATGGCCGTGAACACGCTCCTCGGCTGGTATCGCGATGGCGTCGATGTCGAGCGACGCCTGCCTGAACTCTCGACTTATCTTGGCCATGCGCACATCACCGATACATACTGGTATCTCACGGCGACGCCAGAGCTGTTGCGACAGGCGCTATTTCGCGTGGAGCCATCCGAGCAGGAGGCTTTGCCATGAAAGCCGCCAATACATTCCCTACTCTGCTGGAGGCGTTCTTCATCGACCGCCTCGTGCGGCAGCGACAGGTGAGCCCCCACACCCTCGCCAGCTACCGGGACACCTTCCGTTTGCTGCTGCAATATGCACAACGACAGCTTGCCAAAGCGCCCTCGGCCCTTGCACTGCCCGATCTGGACACTCCGTTCCTCGGCGCCTTCCTCGATCATCTCGAACAGGAACGCGACAATAGCGCCCGCAGTCGCAACGTCCGCCTCGCCGCCATCCACTCCTTTTTCCGCTATGTGGCGCTGCACGCACCCGAGCACAGCGCCTTGGCGCAGCGCGTGCTCGCCATGCCGAGCAAGCGCTATCCACGGCGGCCTATCGACTTTCTCACGCCCGCCGAAGTGGCCGCTCTACTAGCGGCGCCCAACCTCGACACCTGGAGCGGACGTCGCGATCGAGCCTTGTTGCTGCTTGCCGTGCAGACCGGGCTGCGCGCCTCCGAACTCCTCGGTTTGCGCTGTCAGGACATCGTGCTCGGGCCCAGTGCCCACGTGCAATGCCAGGGCAAGGGACGCAAAGTCCGCAGCACGCCACTACGCAAGGAAACCGCTACAGTGCTGCGCAACTGGTTCCAAGAGCACCATGGCCAGCCTTCAAGACCGGCCTTTCCGACAGCCTCCGGCGGGGCATTGAGCCATGACGGCCTGCAATATCTGCTCGACAAGCACCTCGCCGTCGCCTGTCGTCTGTGCTCCTCGTTGTCCGGCAAGCACGTGACGCCCCACGTGCTGCGGCATACGCTGGCGATGGACCTGCTTCACCACGGCGTCGACCGTTCCGTGATCGCGCTTTGGCTGGGCCACGAGTCTGTCGAGACGACATCCATCTATCTGCATGCCGATATGCAGCTCAAGGAAGCAGCGCTAGCCAAAACCCCGGCCGCCGATGCGCACGCACGCCGATACCGACCCGACGATCACCTCCTGACCTTTCTCAGGAGCCTCTGATTATGCCGATCCCCACGCACGCCAACTTCAGAAAATTCCTCGGATCTCCAGGCCATTTGGACCCCCACTCGGAATAATCCGGCACTCGGAATTATGCCGCTTATTCCGAGTTCGGAATAAGCGGCACAGCTTCGCCACGCATCTGCTCGAACGGCGTTGTCACGCGAACCTGAATTTGCCACGCGAAGTCCGGAAGTCACAGCTCGGGCTCATGCTGCCGTCGCGGCTCGCCACGTCCGGAACGCGTTGTCTCTGAGGACGCGGAGCGTGTTGCGGGGCGTGAGATGGCGCTGGACGTTGAACGTGTTATGGACGGCGGCATGAACGGACAGGAACCGTTGGGCTGATCCGGGCGATTTGAACCGCTGCATCTTGCGTTCGCGTCGTCGCGTCGGCTGATGCGAATTCTCGGCCCGATTGTTCTTCCGCAAGCCCTGCTCATGGCGAGCCGGCAATCCCATCTCCGACTTGGCCGCGCCGTAAGAGCGCAGTTTGTCGGTCACCAGCACATCGGGCGCGAAGCCTTGTTTCTTGAGCAGCTTGCGCATCAGTTTCACGGCTGCAGCCTTGTCGCGCCGTCGTTGCACCAAGAGATCGAGGACCTCGCCTTCATCGTCGACCGCGCGCCAGAGCCAGAACCGCCGGCCCGCAATCGTCACGGCCATCTCGTCGAGATGCCACCGCGCCGTTGGACGCGGGCGTCGACGGCGAAGTTCGCGGGCGAACACCGGCCCGAACTTCAAGACCCATCGCCGCACTGTTTCGTAGGAGACATCCAATCCACGCTCAGCGAGCAGATCTTTGACGTCGCGATAACTGAGGGTGAAACGAACATAGAGCCAAACCGCGTGTCGGATGATCGAAGGGGGGAACTGGTGGCGGGCAAACGAGATCGTCATGCGCCATCTTACCCGCCGACTCGAGACGCGCTACCGTTGCCGTGA
>DATEQL010000586.1:0-9513 GCA_035272665.1 Allostellaceae bacterium | reverse complement strand
GATCGAGGGTAAACAGCGACTCCATGACCAATTCGTCGACATGGCGTCGCTCGGTGGAACCTGCCCTGCGACCTCCCTAAAACTTCGCAACGCCATCGCGGGAGCAGTCTTTGTCCTGCTGCGCGGGGGCGACAGGTCTTAACTTAATGTCGCCACCGGTCCAGTTTTATCTCTCGCCCGACAGGCGGTCGGTCGCACAGGGCCGCGGCTACTTTTGTTCCTTTTGCCAGACCAAATCACAGTTACATATATCGCAGGTCATGCGCGCGCGTACGCCCGAAAGGTGCGGCCGAGTTCCGCTGCCGATCCGCTGCCGATCCGCTGCCGATCCGCTGCCAACTCCGTTCTGGCGCACCTGATTTCCGCTGTCGCCCGGGTCGCCCAAATCACATTTAAAGCACTGATTTCATGTAGATTTTTAATTTCCACGGGGCGATTTTTGGGTGCGAAAACGCCTTTTTCCGCTGTCGACAGCGGAATTGCGACGAGTTCGTCATCGTGGGGGCCGGGGATGAAGGGAATGGGTCACCCCTGCCCGGGATCAACTCTCGGCCGGCCTCGAACCTTGCCTATCGCGTGTCAGAATCAGCGCGACCCCCGAACTAACCCCGTTGACCGGGGTGCACGAGGAGGTGATCGCAAACTTCGTGGCCCGGCTGCGGCGGCAGGCGTCGCAAGCCAATTCAAGACAAAAACGCCCGAAACCCGGCTCTCCCCATGATCTCGTTGTCGGTGTCGTGAGCCGTCAGCGTCTTGGTCAGGGAACCGGGTGCGGGCTGACGGTACGGTTGGTCAGGCGCGAAAGACGCGGCGGGCTCGACGCCCGCCCAGGGTGCCAATTTAGCCGTGCTGCGCCTGTCCATCAAGATTGCGTGATCATGACGATCGAGCATGATGATCTGCCGATTGCTGCGGTTCAATTTCACCTCGGATCGGCGATGACTTGGCAAAGCGATCGGGATGCCGATCATCACGCCGGTGCTGTCGGCGCTCGGTCTTCGGGCGGCGTAATTGGTTCGGGCCGTGCTGATTTCTCTCTCTCCGCCCTCGGGGGCGGAGAGAGTCGGGTGAGGTGGGGGATTCCACAGCAGCTGGCTTGCGGCCAAGCTGCGATCCCTCCCCCCCGGTAAGCGGGAGGAGAGGGCAAACTCTCAGAACAACCGGTCGAGCGCCTCGCGGTGGATTTCAACGGGGAAACGGACACGCAGCGCCTGGGTGAATTCCGTGGTGAGATCGTTTCGCATCGCCGCACTCAGGTCACGAGACATGTCCGCCGTCGCCTTCTGCGACGGCGTCTCCGGGGTTTGTATCTCGTTAAGCTGGGCGACGTAGGAGCCCGCCGCATCGGCGGCGGTGACCACGTCGCCCGGCTTGGCCGCGAACAGCTTGGCGACGAGTGCCGGCGATACTTCGACATCGCGAGTGGGCTGTCGCGGCAAGGGCGGCGAGGTCGTCACCTTGAGCCCTCTCGCGGCGGCGGCAGCGGCCAGCCGGAGATCCGGCTTGACGGCGGCGGCGAGCTCGTCCGCCGTCTTGGCGACCGTTTCGCGCTGCTTGTCGGTCTGCCAGGCTGCGACGGCCTGATCTTTGACTTGCGAGAGCGGTTTGACTGCGGGCGGGGTCACCTTGCTCACCCGCGCCGCGAAAATGCTGCCGTCGGGGCCTTCGGTCACCCGACTCGTCTGCCCTTCATCCGTCGCAAAGACCAGCTTCAACACCTGATCGGCCGGCAGCGGTAGTGTGACCGCTTTGCCCTCTGGGTCGTGGCCGCCGACATCCGCAGCGGCAATCACGGTCGTTTTGAGCCCGAATTTCGTTGCGGTCTCGTCGAGCGCCGCGCCACCCGCCAAAGCGTCGTCGACCTGATTGGCCACCTTGTAAACTCGGTCCGCTGCCTCGTCGTGGGCCAGTTCGGCTTCGAGTTTTGGTTTGACCTGCTCGAAGGTTTGGCTCGCCGGTGGCTCGATCTTGACGACCCGCAGGATGTGCCAGCCGAGCGGCGTCTTCACCGGCTCGCTCGGTTTGTTCAGTGGCAAATCGAACGCGATGTCGGAGAGCACCCGCGGCATCTCCTCGCGCTTCATCATACCGAGATCGATTGTTTCCGGGTCCTGTCCGGCGATCGTTGTCGCAACTTCATTCCATTCCTTGCCGGCAGCAAGCGCGGCTTCGGCCTCTTTCGCCTTCACCTCGGAGGGCGCCAAGATCTGCTGGACCTCACGTTGCTCGGGAGTCTGAAATTCGTCCTGGCGCTCGTCGAATTCTTCTTTGAGCTTTGCCTCGGGAATCTCGATGTCCTGGGTGAGATCAGATGGACTGAGGCTCGCCAACGTGAACCCTCGGTATTCCGGGGAACGGAAGAGATCCTGATGGCCGTCGTAAAACGCGGTGAGCTCGGCATCGCTCGGCTGTCCGACATCACCGGCGCCGGCAATCGGCAGCGCGACGATGTCCGCGACACGCTTCTCTTTTCGATACTGGTAGAGCAGGTCCACCATCGATTGCGGCGCCGCGACCCCTAGAGTCACCGCCTGGTTCAAGTCGCTGGCGGGGAGGTCGCGGCGCATCATCGCCACGAATTGGTCCTCGCCGAGATGGTTCTGGGCGAGAGCGGCCTCGAACAGTGCACGGTCGAAGCGACCGTCGGGACCCTTGAAGCTCGGATTGTCGCTGATGGCGTTGCGAATTACCTCGTCCGATACCTCCAGCCGCAGCCGCGCCGCTTCCTGATCGAGCAGGCTGCGATCGATCAGCTCCCCGAGGACCGAGTCGACGACGCCGAGCTTTTTGGCCTGCTGGGGATCGATCGGAGCGCCAAATCGCGCACTCAGCCGATCGAGCTCCCGACGCATGGTTGTCTGCATTTCTTCGGCACGAATGATCTGGTCCCCGACGGTGGCGATCACCGTATCGGTATCGGTCGAGCGGTTGCGGAAAATATCGCCGATACCCCAGATCCCGAAGGTCAGGATCAGAAGAACGAACAGACCTTTGACGACGAAGGATCCAGCCTTGGAGCGGATCGCTTGGAGCATGGGAAGGAGCGGTCCTGTGTGACAGCACAGCCTTGGCAGGTTGACCCGCCGGAATGCCGGTGTGATCCTGATGCAGATGATAGAGATGGGCCGACGGGGTCGCAACATGGCGGTTCGGACAAAACTCGTCGCCGGCAATTGGAAGATGAACGGGTTGCGCGAAGAGGGCTCGGCACTGGCGCGCGCCCTTGCGCAGCGGGCGATCGCGGCGGGCGGCGGCGGGCTCGCCTGCGAGCTTCTCGTTTGTCCGCCTGCGACCTTGCTGGTGACGGTGGGCGGTCTGCTCGCCGGCAGCGGCGTCGCCCTCGGCGGACAGGATTGCCACGCTGCACCGAAGGGTGCCTATACCGGCGATATCAGCGGGGAAATGCTGGTCGATGCCGGTTGTACCCATGTGATCCTCGGTCATTCCGAGCGTCGCCACGGTCACGGTGAGAGCGATGCGGTAATTCGGGAGAAGATCCTCGGCGCGTGGCGAGCGGGCCTCATAGCGATCCTCTGCGTCGGCGAAACGCAATCGCAACGGCAGGGCGGAGGGGCGTTCGATACCGTCTCGGCCCAGCTCGCCGGATCGATCCCGAGTGGTGCGGATTCCGCCAACCTCATAGTCGCCTATGAGCCGGTCTGGGCGATCGGCACGGGATTGACGGCAACCCTCGAAGACATCGGGGCGATGCATGCCGCCGTTCGGGCGCGTCTTCCGACGGGGGTCCGGATTCTGTACGGCGGCTCGGTCAATCCGCAAAGCGCCGCGGGGATCATCGGCCTGGGTGAGGTCGACGGCGCTCTCATTGGCGGAGCGAGCCTCGACGCCGAGAGTTTCTGGGCCATCGCTCGCTGTTGCAGTTGAAAACGATTCCCGTTGCGCTGGCCAGCCGTCCGCAGAGCGGTTAGAAGCTCTCCATGATCATTCTGCTTCTCGTCGTCCACCTCTTGGTCGCGATATCGCTCGTAGGGGTAATCTTGCTGCAGAAGAGCGAGGGCGGCGCGCTCGGCATGGGCGGGGGTGGCATGTCCGGCTTTATGACCGGCCGATCGACCGCGAATCTGCTGACCCGTACGACGGCGATTCTCGCGCTTCTCTTCATGATGACGAGCATCTCGCTGGTTTGGTTCAGCAATCGCGAGCACGCTCCGCGATCGATCCTCGAACCGAGCGCACCGGCGGCCCCGGCCATTCCCGCGGCGCCGGTCGCCCCGCCGGCGCAAACGCCACCCGCCGAACCACCACAACCAAGCGCACCGCTCGCGCGTTGACGGGGCGATTCGCGATCGGCGCCCTCGTGCCGCGCGAGACTCGGCGCCGGTTGGCAAGGGCTTCCCCGCGCCCCGTATTTACCTTGGGAGGCCGACGCCTGATGCTATAGACTGAGATTCCATGACGCGGTTCATCTTCATTACTGGCGGCGTGGTTTCCTCTCTCGGCAAGGGTCTGACGGCGGCGGCGCTCGGAGCACTGCTGCAGGCGCGCGGGTTCAGAGTCAGGCTGCGCAAGCTCGACCCTTACCTGAATGTCGACCCCGGCACGATGAGCCCCTACCAGCACGGCGAGGTGTTCGTCACCGATGACGGCGCCGAGACCGATCTCGATCTCGGCCATTACGAACGCTATGTCGGGGTCGCGGCGCGGCGCAGCGATTCAGTCACCACCGGGCGGATCTATTCGACCGTGATCGGCCGCGAGCGGCGCGGCGAATATCTCGGCGCGACGGTCCAGGTCATCCCCCATGTCACCGACGCGATCAAGGAGTTTATCCAAGCCGATCTCGACGACGAGGATTTCGTCCTCTGCGAGATCGGCGGCACCGTCGGCGATATCGAGAGCCTGCCTTTCCTCGAGGCGATCCGTCAGCTCGGAAACGAGCTCGGACGCGAGCGCGTCCTCTTCGTGCACCTAACCCTGGTACCCTGGATCCCCTCGGCAGGCGAGCTGAAGACCAAGCCGACCCAGCATTCGACAAAGGAACTTCTCGGTCTCGGCATCCAGCCGGATATTTTGCTGTGCCGCTGCGACCGATCGATTCCGCCGGCCGCACGCAAGAAGATCGCGCTGTTTTGCAATCTGCGCGAAAGCCGGGTCATCCCAGCGCTCGACAGCGACACGATCTACGCCGTTCCGCTCGCCTACCACGCGGAGGGGTTCGATCGGGAGGTCTGCCTTCATTTCGGCCTCGACGCGTCCGAGCCGGATCTCCACCGTTGGCAGGCGATCGTCAATCGCATCCATAAGCCGGAAGGGCAGGTGACGATCGCCGTCGTCGGCAAGTACACGCATCTTCCTGATAGCTACAAATCCCTGACCGAGGCGATGAGCCACGGCGGGATCGCCAACAATATCGCGGTCAATCTCGACTGGATCGATTCAGAGGTCTTCGAGGCGGAAGCTGAAGCGGTTCGGCAGCTCGACGGCGTTCACGGCATCCTCGTACCGGGCGGCTTTGGCGAACGCGGTACCGAGGGCATGATCGAAGCGGCGCGGTTTGCGCGGGAGCGACGCCTGCCGTATTTCGGCATCTGCTTTGGGATGCACATGGCGGTGATCGAGGCGGCGCGCGATCTCGCCGGGCTGCGTGGTGCGGGCTCCACCGAGTTTGGTCCGTGTCGGCATCCGGTCGTCGGCCTGATGACCGAGTGGACGCACGGCAATACGATTGAGCGACGCAACTCGAACGAGGATCTCGGCGGCACAATGCGGCTCGGGGCCTATGAAGCGGTGCTAGCGCCCCAGAGCAGGGCGGCGCAGATTTACGGCGCGACCCGCGTCAGCGAGCGGCATCGCCATCGCTACGAGGTCAACATCGGCTACAAGCAGGACCTGGAGGCAGTCGGATTGCACTTTTCGGGCATGTCGCCGGATGGGGTGCTGCCGGAAATTGTCGAGCTCCCCGATCACCCGTGGTTCATCGGCGTGCAATTCCATCCCGAGCTCAAATCGAAGCCCTTCGAGCCGCACCCGCTGTTCACCTCGTTCGTCCGCGCCGCGCTCGACCAGTCGCGCCTTGTTTGAGGTTTGCTCATGACCCCTCGTCACGTGACGATCGGCGATATCACTCTTGGGAATGATCTGCCGCTCGTGTTGATCGCCGGGCCATGCGCGCTCGAAAGCCGCTCGCACGCCCTCGAAACCAGCGCCGCACTCGTCGAGATCACCCAAAAGCTCGGCATTGCGCTGGTCTATAAGACCTCCTTCGACAAGGCCAACCGCACTTCGATTGACAGCCCGCGCGGCATCGGTATCGAGGAAGGTCTGCCGATCCTCGCCGAGATCCGCGAGACGCGCGGCTGTGCCGTGCTCACCGACGTGCACGCGCCCGAGCAGTGCGGACCGACCGCCGAGGCGGTCGACGTGTTGCAGATCCCGGCCTTCCTCTGTCGGCAGACCGACCTCCTTCTCGAGGCGGCGCGGACCGGACGCGCGATTAACGTCAAGAAAGGCCAATTCCTAGCACCCTGGGACATGGCTCATGTCGCCGGCAAGATTGCGGCGGCGGGAAACAGGCGGGTGCTTCTGTGCGAGCGGGGGGCAAGCTTTGGTTACAACACCCTCGTCTCTGACATGCGGTCACTGCCGGTCCTCGCCGAAACTGGCTATCCCGTGGTGTTCGACGCGACGCATTCGGTCCAGCAGCCCGGCGGCCTGGGCGGCAAGAGCGGCGGGGAGCGGCGATTTGTCGAGATCCTGGCTCGCGCCGCCGTCGCGGTCGGGGTCGCCGCGGTGTTCATGGAAACGCACCAGGACCCCGACCGGGCACCATCGGATGGTCCCAACATGGTGCCACTGCGCGCTTTGCCGGCGATTCTCGAGAACCTGATTGCCTTCGACAAGCTCTCCAAGGCTCATCCTGCGGCTCTTGGCGCCTGAGATGAACCTCGAACAGGTACAGCGCGATTCCGCGTGATGATGATAATACTGCGCGAATTGCGGCGGCGGGTGCGATACGTACTCGGCCCGGTTCTCGGGATCGCGCTAACCGGATATTTTGCCTACCACCTGATCGAGGGTGACCGGGGCTTCTTGGCGTGGCTGCGCTTGACCCGGGAGATCCGCGC
Source organism: Allostellaceae bacterium (assembly GCA_035272665.1). GTDB lineage: Bacteria > Pseudomonadota > Alphaproteobacteria > ATCC43930 > CGMCC-115725 > AP-15. The sequence goes on along the minus strand of DATEQL010000586.1, from coordinate 2,428 downwards.
CGAAAACGCCAATCTCGAAGCGGTTCGCGCGCAGCGCGAAGCGCTCGATCTGAAGGTCTCCAACCTGAAGCCGGATCATCTCGACCCCGATCTGCTCGACGAGCGGGTTCGAGCGACCTTGAACCTGGTTGCGCCCGACGAGACCGTCCTCATAAAGCCCGCGACCTCCCAATGAGAAGGCGCCGTCGGCTCCAATGAGCCGCCTCCGTGCTTCCGGGCGAGGTTGCAATGGGACGGATTTGCCAGCATGTTTCCGGGCAGAATTTGCCCCCTCTCTATCCTCCCCGTTTACGGGTGAGGATAGGGAGGGGGCCGGCCGCCTGGAGAAAGCGACATGGCAGTCAAGCGCAAGGCCGCGCCGGTAAAATTCGCCGAAGTCGGCGTCCCGCCAAAAGAGCTGCTCGGATATTACCGTGACATGCTGTTGATCCGACGCTTCGAAGAGCGGGCCGGGCAGATGTACGGCATGGGGTTGATCGGCGGCTTCTGCCACCTCTACATCGGTCAGGAGGCGGTCGTCGTCGGAATGCAGGCGGCGCTCGAGGAGGGCGATACGATCATCACCTCGTACCGCGACCACGGGCATATGCTGGCCTGCGGCATGGACCCCAAGGGCGTCATGGCCGAGTTGACCGGGCGGCGCGGCGGCTATTCGCACGGCAAGGGCGGTTCGATGCACATGTTCAGCCGGGAGAAAAACTTCTTTGGCGGGCACGGCATCGTCGGTGCGCAGGTGCCGATCGGAACCGGCCTTGCCTTTGCCCATCGCTATCGCGCCAACGGGGTGATCTCCGTCACCTATCTCGGCGACGGCGCAATCAACCAGGGACAGGTCTATGAGAGCTTCAACATGGCCTCGCTGTGGAAGCTGCCGATCGTCTACGTAATCGAGAACAATCGCTACGGGATGGGGACGGCGATCGATCGGGCGTCGGCCCGCACCGACCTGTTTCATCGCGGCACCGCTTATGGCATCCCGGGCGAGCAGGTCGATGGCATGAACGTGCTCGCGGTGCACGAGGCAGGGCTCGCCGCTGCCGAGCACGCCCGGTCCGGCCAGGGACCGATCATCCTCGAGATGCTGACCTATCGCTATCGCGGCCATTCGATGTCCGACCCAGCAAAGTACCGCACCCGGGACGAGGTCGACCGGATGCGCACCGAGCACGATCCGATCGATCAGGCGCGCCGACGCTTGCTCGACAACGGAACGACCGAGGCGGCGCTCAAGGAGATCGACAGCGAAGTCCGCAACCGCATCGCCGCGGCAGCGCAATTTGCCCAGGACTGCCCCGAACCCGATCCGGCCGAGCTGTGGACGGATGTGCTAGTCGACGCCTGACCCTTTTGGCGATCCTGCCTGCAGGAGATTGCGCTAAGCCATGGCTACAGAAGTCCTGATGCCGGCGTTGTCGCCGACCATGACCGAAGGCAAGATCGCTCGCTGGCTCAAGACCGAGGGCGAGCCGGTCCGCCCGGGTGATGTGCTCGCAGAGATCGAAACCGACAAGGCGACAATGGAGGTCGAAGCGATCGACGAGGGTGTCCTCGCCAAGATCGTCATCCCCGAAGGCACCGAGCACGTCGCGGTCAACACGCCGATCGCGGTGATCGCTGGAAACGGAGAAGACGTCGTCGCGGTCGAGAAGTCGGCACCACCCCGAGAGGCCCGCCAGGAAGCGCCGGCGGAAGTTCGGCCCCCCCGGCCGCTGTCGGCTCCCGCGCCACCCGCCGCTCCGCGCAGCCCATCCTCGGCCGAACCCGAGTACAGCGGCAAGACCGTGACCATGACCGTGCGCGAGGCATTGCGCGATGCGATGGCCGAGGAGATGCGGCGCGACGATACGGTCTTTCTGCTCGGCGAGGAGGTCGGAGAATACCAGGGCGCCTACAAGGTGAGCCAGGGCCTGCTTCAGGAATTTGGACCCCAGCGGGTGATCGACACCCCGATCACCGAGCAGGGCTTTGCCGGGCTCGGGATTGGTGCAGGCTTCGCCGGCCTGCGGCCGATCGTCGAGTTCATGACCTTCAACTTCGCCATGCAGGCGATGGATCAGATCATCAACTCGGCCTCCAAGACCCGCTACATGTCGGGTGGCCAGATGAGCTGTCCGATCGTCTTCCGCGGGCCGAACGGCGTTGCCGCGCGCGTCGCCGCGCAGCATTCGCAATGCTATGCGAGCTGGTACGCGCATTGCCCCGGGCTCAAGGTGATAGCGCCGTTCACCGGGGCCGACCACAAGGGGCTGCTAAAGGCGGCGATCCGCGATCCCAACCCGGTCGTCTTTCTGGAGCACGAGCTCGTCTATGGCGAGAGCTTCGCGGTGCCCGAGGATCCCGAGTTCATCGTGCCGATCGGCAAGGCACGCATCGCCCGGCCGGGCGAGCACGTCACGATCACCGCCTTCTCGCGAATGGTGAAGCTCGC
>DATEQL010000585.1:0-5276 GCA_035272665.1 Allostellaceae bacterium | reverse complement strand
GATGGTCGGCCGCGTCGAAACCGGGGAGAAGCCAGAGCTCCTGTGGGAACATCCCGAACTCGAGCGCCTCTACATGCGGCTCGCGGAGGAATACGAGCTGCGCGATCGCGACCGTGCGCTCGACCGCAAGCTCGACATTATCACGCGCACCGTCGAAACTCTGCTCGGCCTGGTGCAGACCCGAAGCAGCATGCGTGTCGAATGGTATATCGTATTGCTGATCGTCGCCGAATTGCTGCTCACTACCTATCCCCTGCTTCTGAACCGCTGACAGGCTGGATCATGGTACTCAACCGACCGGCACAATCTGGTCCCGCGACGGAACACCTCGATCGATTTCTCGCCGAAAACTATCCGCCAACCCCGTTTGTCGTGGTCGATCTCGATGTCGTCCGCGCTCGCTACGACGTTTTGCGGCGGGCATTGCCATCAGCAGAGTCTATTATGCGGTCAAGGTAAACCCTGCCGCGGACATCGTCTCCGCCCTTGCGGCTCTCGGCGCCAATTTCGATCTGGCGAGCCGCGGTGAGTTCGACATATGCCTGGGCCTGAATATTCCGCCCCAGCGGCTCTCCTTCGGCAATACGATCCAACGCGAGAGCGCTATTGCGAGCGCGTCGGCCGCTGGCGTCGGCCTTTACGCCTTTGACAGCGCTGCGGAGCTCGAGAAGCTGGCCCGTAGCGCGCCTGGTGCGCGTGTCTTCTGCCGTTTGCTGATCGAAAACAAAGGTGCCGAATGGCCGCTGACGCGCAAATTCGGCTGCGAGTCCCATATGGCGGCCGATCTCCTGGTCGCAGCGTATCAACTCGGTCTGCGCCCGGCTGGCGTGTCGTTTCATGTGGGCTCGCAACAGACCGATCCGCAGGCCTGGAGTACGGCGATAGCACACGCCGCTTGGATCTTTCGCGCTTGCGCCCATCGCGGGCTCGACCTCGATCTGCTCAGTGGCGGGTTGCCGGCGCATTACCGCGCCCCGGTACCGCCGCTCACCGAATACACTGCGACGATTGAGATGGCCCTCACCCGTGAATTCGGGGCTGTCCGGCCCCGCATATTTATCGAGGCTGGCCGCTATTTGGTCGGCGATGCCGGCCTGCTTCGGGCCGAAGTTTCTGCTCATCTCGCGCAAGTCACCGCATGAGCACGAACGCTGGGTCTATCTCGATGCCGGCCTTTATAATGGCCTCGACGAAACGCTCAATGAGGGGATCCACTATCACATTCGCGCGCCGCGCGATGGCGGGCCCTGCTCCCCGGTGATCCTCGCCGGCCCGACGTGCGACAGCACCGATATCCTCTGTCGCCGCCATCCCTACGAGCTGCCCGCCGACCTGGCGACCGGCGACCCGATCGACTCCCTGTCGGCCAGCGCCTATACGGCGAGCATCGCCGCGGTCGCGTTCAACGGATTTCCGCCGACCCGCAGTTATTTCGTCTGACTCGGCAGCGGAAGAATTGGCAAGCATTGCAGTCGCCAGAGCCGTTAGTGACGAGTGGGGAAGGCTGTGGAGCACCACGCCGAGGTGCTGAACGGCGGGGTCCGGCACCAGCGAATCCCGAGCGGGCGGGATCTCGTTGCGATGATGCTGGTGTTGGGAACGGTGGTCCTCTTGGGCACCGGCGCGCGCCAGATGATCGCCCCGTTCGTCGTCGCCCATCAGCCCGAGATCTCGCTCTCCCCGGCGGCACTGCCGTTTTATACCCTCCGCACCGTCATGCGGATGCTGGCCGCATTAATTCTTTCGCTGATCTTTACTTTTACTTATGCGACCTTGGCCGGCAAGAGCCGCCGCGCCGAGAAACGGTGCTGATACCGCTTCTCGATATCCTCCAGTCGGTGCCGATCCTCGGTTATCTTTCCTTCACCGTCGTATTCTTCATCTCGCTGTTTCCCGGCAACACGCTGGGCCCGGAGCTGGCAGCAGTCTTCGCCATCTTCACGAGTCAAGCCTGGAACATGGCTTTCAGCTTTTACCAGGCTAGCGCAGCAGATCGAGGCAAAGCGGTTTCGGGGCGAGCCGCCTTCGATTTGATTGCCCACAGCCGGTCAGCCGAGACCTCCTCTCGCGACCGGGCAAAGCTATCGCCGGCGATGACCATGGCTCTGATGTGCATCGACGCAACATTTCTCGAGGGGTAGTCGAGCGTCGATTTCGGGCTGGTCTAATCTTTTGCCATGGAGGCCGTCCAGCGAGATCAGATGACAATGACGAACGTGATCGAAAACGGAGACGTCCAACAATCGTCAGAACCTCCCCGAAAGCAGCCGAATTTCATACCCGAAAGATTCACAAACAACTGATTAAGAAAGATTTTCGGAAGTGGCTGAGGCCGGAAATGGCGGTGCTGGATGATCAGTCGGTGGCTGGTCGCGATTGGTCTCGTGCTCGTTGTCGTCGGGCTGTTGTCGCCATGGCTAGGCGACCTCGGGCTCGGTCGGCTGCCTGGCGACATCGTGATCGAGCGCGGAGACTTCCGCTTCTATTTCCCGATCGTGACGTGCCTCGTCATCAGTGTCGTCGTGTCGTTGATTCTTTGGCTGCTGAACCGATGAACCACCCGGGGAGGAAGCGTTTCGCCTGGCCGATGAGCTGGGCCGCCTGAAGCTCGTCCACATTCACCGGTCCGCCATCGGTCTCAAGGCGGTCGTCGCGATCGACAACATCGCCTGCGGGCCGGCGATCGGCGGCGTGCGCGTGGCGCCCGATGTCAGCACCGAGGAAGCCTTCCGGCTGGCGCGGGCGATGACCTTCAAGAATGCCGCGGCCGGGCTGCCGCACGGCGGCGGCAAATCGGTGATCTTCGCCGATCCCAAGATGCCGCTCTTCGACAAGGAGCGGCTGATCCGCGCCTTCGCCGCGGCGATCGGCGACCTCACGGATTACATCCCGGGGCCGGATATGGGAACCGACGAGCTGGCGATGGGATGGATCAAGGACGAGACCGGCCGAGCCGTCGGGCTGCCGCGCGAGATCGGCGGCATCCCACTCGACGAGATCGGCGCTACCGGCTTTGGCCTTGTGGTCGCGATCGATGTCGCGCGGGAGCATATCGGGTTGCCGCTGGCGGGGGCGCGGATCGTCGTCCAGGGCTTCGGCTCTGTCGGTAAGCACGCCGCGCGCTTCCTCCTCGAGAAAGGAGCGGTGCTGGTCGCCGCCAGCGACATGAGCGGCACGATCGCGGACGACGACGGCCTGGACCTGGCGGCCCTGGTCGCGCTAAAGGCCGAAGGCGGGCATTGCACGATCATCCGCGCGGCCGCAAGCTCGGGATGGACGCGGTCATCGACATCCCGTGCGATATTTGGATCCCTGCGGCGCGGCCGGATGTCATCCATGCCGACAACGTCGCGCGGCTGCAGACCCGGCTCGTCGCCCAGGGTGCTAACATTCCGTGCTCGATGGAGGCCGAGCAGGCGCTGGCCGCTCGCGGCGTGCTCGTCCTCCCCGATTTCATCGCCAATGCCGGCGGCGTGATCTGCGCGGCCATTGAATATCGCGATGGAACCGAGGGGGCGACCCTCGCGTTGATCGCCGAAAGAATTCGCGCCAACACCGAAGCCGTGCTCGACGAGGTGCGGCGCACCGGCGCATTGCCACGCACGGCGGCAGTATCGCTCGCCACCGAGCGGGTGCGCCGGGCGATGCGAACGCGGCGATGGGATGCAACGGCGGGATGAATTGTGCTGGATCAATGTCCCGCCGATGCTCATGGCCAAGATGGACGCGTTTCCCTTCCACCTGACCGATGGAGACAGCGATGGCGGAGGCACCCGTCGAAGTGAAAAAGGCGCCGCCGGCGCAGACCACCCTTCCCGACGTACGGCAATCCTTCCGTGGCGAGATGGATCGGCTGTTCGATCGGTTCGGCAGCGGGTTCGGCATCCCTTCGCTGCGCCGGATGTTCGACATCGAACCGGCGTGGCGCAGTTCGTTCAGCTTTTCGACGCCGGCGATCGACATGCGTGAGGACGAGAAGGCGTACAAGATCTCCGCCGAGTTGCCAGGTATCGACGCCAAGGACATCGAGGTATCAGTGTCCGGCGACATGCTCGTTCTCAAAGGCGAAAAGCGCCAGGAGACGGAAGAGAAGGACAAGAACTATCATTTCTCCGAGCGCGCTTACGGCTCGTTCCAGCGCGCGTTCGAGCTTCCAGCAAGCGTCGATCGCAATAAGATCGAGGCTGATTTCTCGAAGGGGGTGCTGACGCTCACGTTGCCGAAGACAGCGGAGGCTCAGAAACCGATAAAGAAAATCGAAGTCAAATCATCTTGATAGGTCGCGGCCGAGGCGGCGGGAGCATTCCACCGCCTCTCGACGCAGATTTGCCCTGCGTACTTCAAGCGCAGCGCCCGCGGCTCTGCGAAGGAGCCGCACTGAGCAGCGGTGCGATGTAGAGCCTCTTGCTGGCGCAAAGGGAGGAACTCGAAGCGGTAACGCGGCGACTCGATGGTCTCATTGACGTAGTTGCCGACGGGCTACGGGCAGAGGGCTGCAGGCCAAGTTGAATCAGCTCTAGCGTCGTAAAGCGGACCTGGAGCGTGAGCTCGATGCCATAGCTCACATTCCGCCGCGCTTTCATCCGAGGCTTGTCGAAGTTTATCGAGACAGGGTGGCAAAGCTCCACGTTGCGCTTGCGGCGGGAGAGCGCCACGACGCGCTGCGAATTCTTCGAGACGAGAGGGGTGATTGTGCGCCGAACCCGATTTTTCCAAAACGCCGGGAAGGAGCCATACCGCAGTTTTGTAAAATATTTACCGGGCCGCCCGTATCGACTCGTCCCGCTGAGCGAGGCGCCAAGCCACACCGCCCCAGGGCGGCTTTTGCGTTCTGGTGGTTAACCTTGCCTCCCCCGTTTTCAAACTCGGGATCCGGAACGTAACTATACCGGAGCGGATCCCTCGTAGCGTGCGCCGCCGTCGGCCTATTACGATACGAGCCGTGCCGGACACGTTCGCCGAGGGAAGCGAAATCTAGCCAGGGGGCGGTTCTTCGCCGCCCCGTCCGACCACGCGGTTGCCACCGGCCCCCTTGGCCAGATAGAGCGCGGTGTCGGCCCGCTCCAGCGTGACTTCGAGCTCCTCCTCCTCGTCGGAGCTCGACACGGCAGCGCCGACGCTGACGGTGGCACCGACGCCATCGATCGGCGCCTCGCTGACGCGACTGCGCAGGCGCTCGGCGATCTGAAGCGCTGCGGCGAGACCCATCTCCGGCATCGCCACCGCAAATTCGTCGCCACCCATCCGCGCCACCAAGTCCGACGGGCGCAGGGCGG
>DATEQL010000584.1:0-9316 GCA_035272665.1 Allostellaceae bacterium | reverse complement strand
CCGAGCCCGCCGATCTCGTCCGGAGAGCTGACGATGAGGGTAGTCAGCCCCAGGCTACGCAGGGCCAGGCCGAGGACCCAAGTGTTCACCATCGAGCCGGTCGGCAGGACCACGACACCCTCGCCCGCAAGACCCTGGGCTGCCAGGTATCGTCTGGAGATCTCGATCAGGCAGGCAAAGAGCCGGTAGGAGAACTCACGATCGTTGAAGACGATGGCGGTCTTGTCGGGCGTCTGCCTCGCCTGCACATAGATTTTTGTCGTGAGCATGATCCCTCGGGCGCCGGCTCAATTCCGCTTTTCTGTGCCTACGCGGGCACCTTGTGAAGCTTTTCTCGCCAGCCGCTAGGATCGGCGCCGCTGCTGGCGGCTCTCGCCTGCGGTCAACGAGGCGGCGCTCTTCTTCAGCAGGTCGCGCTGGATCTTGCCCATGTCGTTGCGCGGCAAGGCGTCGATGAAATGGACGTGGGCGATGGGCACACCCTGCAGTTCGCTGCCGAGCGCGGCCGCGAGCCGGGTCTGATCGATCGGTTGAGCCGTCTCGATCGCCACATGGATTTCCTCCTCCGCGGTCTCGTTCTGCACCGAGAACACGCACACGCCACTGACCTGGAGCTGGTGCTGCAACGCCTCTTCGATCAGCCCCGTGGCAACTTTGCTGCCGAGGATGTTGACGACATCGGTCACCCGGCCGTGCAAGGCCAGGCGGCCATCAGAGCGGAAGATGCCGAGATCGCCGGGATAGAAGTAGCCGTCGCGGAAAAAGGCGCGCGAGGCCGCCTCGTCGTGGAGATAGGTCTGTCTCACGCCGTCGAGCAGGCGGATCCGCACCAGACCCACCTGCCCAGCGGGAAGAACCCGGTTTTCTTCGTCGACTACCTGGATTTCGCGCGACGGAACTACGCGGTGCCAGCGCAGGTCTTCCGGCCCTTCGATCCGCGTCATGGTAGCCACGGGGGCCTCTGTAGAACCGTAATGCGTATAAACGCGTCGGGTGAGTCGTGCCCGGGCCTCGTCCGCCAGGGTCTGTGACAGCGCGCCAGCCGTTACACACAGCCGCATTGAATCGTCGCGGCGCAAGCGCCCGCCGGCGCGGACAAAATGTTCGCCAGCATTTGCGGAACCGCGCAGGTGTGGCTGATACCGTGGTGGCGGAAGGCTTCGCGGATATCTCGTCCCTGATAGATGACGACGGTGCCGCCCACGTCCCAAGTACATACGGGAAAGTAATAGCCTGCCGAGGTCCAACAGCCGAAATTCAACACGTTGACAACCGATTGATCAGTAATTGCAAATATAGCCTGACGAAAAATACATTGGCGTGCCTGGTGAGACGGGTCGATCAAGAACTTCTTGTAGGTACCGGTGGTTCCCGAGCTCAGCAGGATATGTCCTCCGAACGAGCCCTTCAGCTCGGGCAGATCCGGGGCGGCATGTTGCGCGGCGCCGGCATAGATGTTGGCAGGCACGCTGATGAACCGCCAACCGGAAGCCGCACACAGGCGATCGAGGCCCGCCCGGTGCTCGCCCGCGACGGCGACGACGCAGCGGATGTCGGGCAGGCCGAGCCCGGCGATCTCGTCCTGCGAGCCGACGACGAGCGTGGTCAGCCCCAGGCTGCGCAGGGCCAGGCCGAGAGCCCAAGTGTTCACCATCGAGCCGGTCGGCAGAACCGCGACACCCTCGCTCGCCAGACCCTGCGCCGCCAGGTAGCGTCGGGAGATCTCGATCAGGTCGGCAAAGAACCGATAGGAGAACTTGCGATTGTTGAAGACGATGGCAGTCTTGTCGGGCGTCTCCCTCGCCTGCGTATAGATCTTCGTCGTGAGCATGATCCCCCGGGCGCCGGCTCAATTCCGCTTTTCTCTCCCTAAGCGGGCAGGTTTGTCGAGCTTTCTCACCAGCCGCTGCCGGCCCTCGCCCGCTGTCGCGAAGCGCGAGAGGAACTTGCATGCGCGCAGCAATCCTTGGCTTCCCGGGTGACGTAACTTTGGCCGCTAGGTCGGAGAGGCCGCTGCGGTCTCAACCAAGGCGCCCCTGGTCGAGCTTGGCGCCGCGCCGCCCGTCGAGCCGGCGGCCCAAGGCTGCCGCCACGGCGGGGCACCACTGGCGCGACCGCTGGGGCTACCGGCATTGGGGCCACTGCGTTCCGAAATGGTGATGTGGTAGCCACCTGCGGGCGATCTGCATCAACCTCGTCGGTGATCCCCTGCGCCAACTCCTTTCCACCAATCCATCGAGCAAGGCGCGCGGATGGTGTCCAAACATCCACGCTCCGAGCCTCAGAGGCTACTGGCGACCGTGCTGAACGTGCTGCTGAGGTTGGTCCCGACCGTCTGCATGACGGCAATCGCGGCAATCGCGATCAGGGACGCGATCAGGCCGTATTCGATCGCGGTAACACCGTTTTCGTCCTTGATCAGACGGATAATCAGAGTCAGCACTGATCATCTCCTTTTGAGAATTGGTTGTAATGGTTAGTAGTATAGGAGTATCTTGATAAAATACAGGGCAAAATGTAGTTAACGCCCAACCATTTATGGTAAACACTTCGCTGCGCTGGTCATTTCGCCAGGGGTCAGTACAACAGAAATAACGGCTTGTTAGGGGGTGGGCAGGCCGCATCAGGTTGTCGGTCTTGGTCCTATTGCCCGCTCAAAGGCGACACTGCCGGTTCTTCAACTGTGTCCCATCGTACATCAGATCACGCCCTCCTCGGCGAGCCGTCCCACCTCGGCGCGCGAGCGGCCGAGCAGCTCGGTCAGCACCCACATATTGTCCTCGCCATAGCATGGCGCGCCGCGGTCGGTCGGGCCGCCGATATAGGCAGGTGTGGCGCTAAACTTCATCGGCAGCTCATAGATCGGCCAGGTGCCGATTTTCGTGCCGGTGACCTCGGTCAGCCATTTGAGGTGGCGGAGCTGCGGGTCATTATCGCAGCGGTCCTCGGCGTTCTGGCACACCCCGGCCGGCACCCCGGCGCGCTGCAGTTTGATCATGCAGTCATAGCGGTCCTGCGTGCGGGTCCACGCTTCGATCGCCGCATCGAGCGAATCCTGATGCAGCAGCCGGTGCTGCAATGTGCCGAAGCGTCGATCATCGAGCCAAGCGCCTTGCTCTGCGACCCGCACCAAGGCGTGCCATTCGGCATCGGTAAAGCAGGCGATCGCGATCCAGCGGTCCTTGCCGGCGCAGCGATAAGCGCCGTGAGGTGCGGCCGCCTTATAGGGTGAGCGATTGCCGTAGCGCCGCCATTCGCGCTCATTGGCCGACCAGTCGAGGATCGTCGTGCCGGTCAGGAAAATGCCCGACTCGCACTGCGAGGCATCGATCCACTGGCCTTCGCCGGTGCGCTCGCGGTGATAGAGCGCGCCGAGCAATGCGAGCGCATAGCCATAGGCGCCCATCCAGTCGAGATAGGAATAGCCCCAGCCGACCGGCATCGCCGGCTCGGGAAGGCCCGACATGTCGCCCTGCCCGCCAAAGGCCGCGGCAACCGGCCCGACGGTACGCATCCGTCCGTAGGTCCCATGCGCACCCATGCCGGATTGCTGGATGTAGATGATGTCGGGCCGAATGCTCTTCAGCACGTCGTACCCGAGCCCGAGGCGCTGCAATACGCCCGGCGAAAACCCCTCGGCGACAATGTCGCAGACGCGCACCAGGTCCTTGGCGATCTCTAATCCCTTCGGATGGCGGATGTTCAACGAGATGCCGCGCTTGCCGGCATTTTTATTGTTGAACTGCCCGCCCATATCGGAATCGCGCACGCCGGGAAGCGGCCCGGTCGCGGCATCGCGCGCGGCACGGCCGCCGAGCGGCGCCATGGCAGCCAGTCGCGTATCGGGATTGTCCTTCCATTCCACCTTGAAGCTCTCCGCCCCCATAGCGGCGAGGAAACGGGTGCCGCCGGCGGAAGCGAGAAACCAGGCGAAATCGAGGATCTTTACCCCTTGCAGCGGGAACGGCTTGTTGTGCAATGCCGAGAGCCTCGGCTTCGCCACAACCCGGGGCTCGGCGGGCACGCTGGGACGCCGGCTCGCTTCGCCGAGAACCGCTTCCGTGTCCTCGCCGAGCAACGGCGAGCGGCGACCGACCTGCCAGCTGGTTTTGGTACTGAGCCACTTGCTGGTGGGATAGCGGAAATTGCGGCCGTGCTCGGGGTGATCGACATCCGCAAAGGTCTTGCGTGTCAGCCAGTGCTCGTCGAGCGCGTTCTCGTGCGGCTTGCGCAACGGCGCCCAGAGGAGGCCCGCATCCTGGGCCTCGCGCCACGGCAGGTCTTTGTAGGTCCAGGCGCGGACGAAGCGCTGCACAATGTCGAGCATATGCGCACGCCTTTCGTCACTGCCGGCGGTGCCGGGCACTTGACGCGCCCGCAAATCGGCATCCGGCGGCGGCGGCTGCAGATCGGCCTGGGCGCCGTATTTCGACAATAGCGGCACCAGATTCTTCAGGTCGCGCGCGCCCATGCCATGAGTGATGAACCAGCGGCCGTCTTTGGTGTGGCAGATGCCGGGCGAGTGGTTCGGGATCTCGGCGGCGTGCCGGTTGGTCAGCCGCCACAGCGGCACCCGGCGCATGACCCAATACATGATATCCTGCTCAGGGTTCTTCGACACCGCCTCGTGCACGGCGACCGATACGTCCTGCCCCCGGCCGCTGCGCTGCCGGTGGATCAGCGCGGCAATGATCCCGGTCGCCAATTGCTCACCGGCGATGTGATAGGCGTGCCAGACCTGTGGTGCAATCGGCGGCGTGTCGTATTGGAGGTTCGGATCCGGGTCGTAGCCGCAATTCATCATCACGCCGCCGAGCGCGAGATGGATCAGGTCCGAACTCTTGAAATGCTGCCACGGCCCGTCGTCGCCGAACGGTGTCATCCGCGCCGTCACCAATTCGGGAAACCGCGCGCCCAGTGCCGCGCGATCGAGCCCCAGCGCCGTGTTCAGCGCGCCGCAGCTCGCATCGAGCAGGACATCGGCTCCCCCGAGCAGGCGGAGCAGATGCTCGCGCGCCGCCGGCTCCCGCAGATCCAGCACAACGGATTTCTTGTTGCGGTTGTAGTTCCAGAAGAACAGTGAGCGCTCCGGGCCCGGCTGATCCTCCAGGAACGGGCCGATCCGCCGCGTCGCGTTGCCTTCCGGCGGTTCGATCTTGACCACCTCGGCGCCGAGGCCGGCGAGCAGGAGCCCGGCATATTCGGCGCGTTCGTCGGCCACCTCGATCACGCGCAGTCCGGCCAGCATGCCGGGACCGGCATTGCCCATCATCTCGCCCGGTCCACGCGCGACCGCGTCGGCCTCCGACATGGCCTTTCCTCCTCTCAGTGTTGTGCCCGAGAACTTCGGCGGGGCCACCTTAGAGCCCGTCCCACAGCTCGCGGATCTGCTGCCGCTGGCGCGCATTGGGCATCCGGCCGAAGCCGGCGGCGAGATTGTCCTTCATGTGCTCGGGGTTGCCGGTCGCCGGGATCACGCAAGTGACGGCCGGTTCCGCCAGGACGTATTTGAGGAACAGCTGCGCCCAGCTTACGCAGTCGAATTCTTGCGCCCAGTCGGGCAGCGGGCGGCCGCGCATCCGGCGAAACAGATCGCCGCGCTCGAGCGGCTGATTGGCGATGACCGCGACGCCGCGCGCCGCGGCAACCGGCAGCAGCTCGGTCTCGGGCGCGCGCATCGCCAGCGAATAGCCGAGCTGGACGAAATCGACGTCCGGTTCTCCGGCGAGGATGTCGGCCAGCTCGGGTAGCGCTCCGGTCGTGTAATGGGTGATCCCGATATACCGTATATGGCCGTCGTCCTTCAGCCGCCGCAGGCTCGCCAGATGGGTGCGCCAATCGACCAGATTGTGGATCTGCATCAGATCGATCACCTCGGTCCGCAGCAGCTGGGCCGAGCGCCGCATCTGCTCGATCCCGCGCTCGCGGCCTGTCGTCCACACCTTGGTCGCCAGGAAGACGCGCGGCCGCGCCGCCAGCTCGGCGAGCAGGTCACCGGTGACCGTCTCGGCGCTGCCGTACATCGGCGAGCTATCGATCATCCGCCCGTCCGCATCGATCAGCAGCCGCAAAACCTCGCGTAGCGGCCGCTGCGCCCGCTCGTCGGCGCCGACATCGAAAGCCCGCCAGGTGCCGAGGCCGATGACCGGCATCGGCTCGCCGGTCGATGGAATCGGGCGCGTCAGCATCAGCGCAGCGCCGGCATCTCGCGGCTGGAGCCGACGAACTCCTGGAAGAGCGCGTCGCGCACCGTCTCGAGGTCGAGCCCGTGCTCCGCGATCAGCTGGCTTGTCTCGACGATGATGTCGTCGATGTCCCCGATCAGCTTGAGCCGTTTGTAGAGATCCTCGCTGCGCAGGCCCAGCCCCTCACCAAGGATCTCCATGAAGTTGACGACCTCGAAGCTTCGCCCATCCCCGACATCGCACAGCTCGCGATGGCAGGCGTGGTAGATCGTGGCCAATGTCGTTACCCCGGCATCGGCGACCGCTGCGAGCTCGCGCGCGGCGAGCTCGCGCTTGAAGGCCGGCAATACCGCGAGGCTGTTGGCCTGGGTCCCGACACGCGGCACATCGATCTCGACCAGCTCGACGCCGGGGACGATCGAGAGGAGCCGACGAACCGCCGCTTGCACCGACGGCAAGACCGGCCGCTCGTGCAGCGCCACACGCTTCTCGACACGGTGCCTCATCAGCCGGGCGAGCGCCTCGGCATGGTCGGCGAGAAACACCAGAAACGGATTGAGATCGAACGGCCGCACGCCAAACCGGGTCTCATAGCTCGGCAATGCCACTTCGCCGATCTGCACCTGACAGCTCGGGCACCAAGACAGCACCGTGGAAGTCCCGGCCGCGGCGAGCCCGTCGATCGTCGTGTAGCCGACCCGCGCGGTATTGTCGAAATCGCCTTCGCGGAACTGGTAGACGCCGCAGCATTGCCCAGGGCCACCCATGACCTCGTAGTCGACGCCGAGAAGGTCGAGGGTGTCGAGGCACAGAAGCGCGATGTGCGGGGTCTTCAGGATATTGCAGCCGGTATAGAAGACCACATCAGGCGGGTTCCGGCGCGGCGGCGCGGGCTGTCCTCTAACGCGTGCCAGGGTCTCGGGCGGCAGCTGCAGCCGCGACAGGATACGCACCCCGCGGCTCATCTTCTGGAAACCCTGGCGCCAGCGCGCCTTGAGCGGGGCCTCGCCGGTCTGGCGCCGGGCAAAGCCGCGAGCGAGCTGTACCATGAGTCGCGGGTTGATCCCGTGTTGGCACGCGGGGATGCAGTTGCCGCTGCCGCTGCACACCGACGCCCAGCGGATAGCCTCCGTGGTACCACTTCCGCCGGAGATCAAATCGACGATGCCGGCGGCGGTTTCCGTCGCATCCGCCTGCCCGAGACCTGCGGGGCCCACCATGGGGCAGGCGCGAAAGCAATCGCCGCAGCGGGTGCAGGCATCGGCGATCGCCTCGCCACGCGCGCGGAAATCATCGACATACCCGGCCGCTGAGCTGCTGTTGCTCATGTTAACTCCCAGAGTTTGTCAGCCCAAACTAACGAGGAAGCCCCCCGAATAAAAGGCGCGCGAGGCGCTTTGCTGCAGCCTGCTGGGCGTGTAATCCTGCGCGCGATCCTGAACGGGTCGCTTGGTCATCTCGAATATTTCGGGGTCGTTGGCGAAAGGAGGCAAGTGCATGCGGTTCCTTGTGAAAGTTTCGTTCCCGGTCGAGGCAGGGAATGCGGCAGCGAAAAAGGATGGTTTCAAGGTTATCCAGACCATTCTTGAGCAGCAACGGCCTGAGGCCGCCTATTTCATCGCCGACGGCGGCCAACGTACCGGCATTCTTATCATCGATATGAAGGACGCGTCGGACCTTCCCCGAATCGCGGAGCCGTGGTTTCTGGCGTTGAACGCCAGCATCGAGGCGCACCGGCCATGGTTCCCGAGGATCTACAGAAAGCAGCGCCGGCCATCGAGCAAGCAGTGAAGACGTTCGGGTAGGACTGCACCCGTCAAGCCGACCCGCCCACGCGCGCTCAACCACCGTAATATCGACCGTGACATGTGGGTTAGTTGAGTCCACTGGGTGCCCTCGTCAATTCCCGATCAGCTCCTGAACGTTGCCGGACTTAGTGGCGTTGGCGGTTTTTGCCTGCCCGCTTGAGGCCGGCAGGACCAAGCGTTCGTGCCCGCTTAAGAGCGGCGATGCGCGCTCTTTGCTATCGTAAAAGTGCGCCGAGAGGCCCATCCAGCTTTTGGCTTTTGGCTAGTCACCTGGGATAGGTATTCCCGAAGCTCTTGGGCGCAATCAGAATTATCCCGGAGATCCCCGGAGCCGGCTGCGGCCACAATTTGCTCGATAATGAACTGACCGATTGCATTCGGATTGGACGACCATAGTGCGAGAGCGGCGTGGAGTTCTTGGTCTCGAGAAAGCGATTGAAAATTGTTATTAACCTCGATGTTCAAAGCGGGATGACAAGCAGCGTATCGATCTTTTGGCTGTCGAGTACGACGAGGCGCTCGATGAAGCGATAGGGCCGGCTCGTCACATCGATGCGGTCGAGATAGCGTCCGGCGGCGAAGAGGCTCATCTCGCCGTCATGCATGATCCGCACCGCGATAAAGTTCGAGTGCGCCTGCGCTACAGTCGCGTCGGCCCGATCAATGCGGATCGGGCCGACAATATGCCGATAGCGGTGCGGCTCGAAGATGTTGGCGCGCCTGAGCGCCGTCACCCGATCGACCAGCATGCCGCGCGAGGCGGCATAGACGACGCCGTGCGGCAAGCCGGCCTCGTGGCTCGTACGGCTGGTGATCAGGTAGCGGCACTGCTCGACAAAGAAATCGGGCCACTCCTCGAGCCGGTCTTCGTCGATGCAGTCGACATAGGCGGCGATCAGCTCATCGACGCCGAGCCGCACGGCGAGATCGTTCATGACGCGAAGTTCGTCAGTCGCCGATCAGCGCGCGATATTTCTTCCAGAAGCCGCGGATCGCGGCTTCGCTGGAACGGAAGGGCTGCGACTGGGCATCGTAGCCGCCCATCATCACCACCCCGCTGTCGTCATCGTTGAAGCGCAAGGCGCGCTGGACAAAACCGCCGACGCAGCCGTCTTCCATCGAGATGTAGCCGGCGGCGCCGACCAAATTCCCTTGCCGCAGGCGCCGTTCGGTCATCGCGTCATCATCATCCGCGAAACCCAGATGGATCCAGTCGAGCTCGGTCTTTTCCAGGCCGCACGGCCGGATCACCCGGACCGCGATCGAATTGCGGATCTGCTGCAAGATCATGCCCGGGAAGATCGTCAGGATCTGGACCGAAAC
>DATEQL010000583.1:0-2663 GCA_035272665.1 Allostellaceae bacterium | reverse complement strand
CGGCTTTGGCGAAGATGATCGCGCCCTTGTTGCGCAGCTGTTCGACGAGCACATGGTCGCGCGCCGGGAAATCGATGTCATAGGCCGCGTCGCCCCCGGCGGTCGTGCGCATGTCCTTGGTGTCGAACGGGTCCTTGAACGAGAAGACGACGCCGTACATCGGCAGCTTTTCGAGATCGGGATTGCGCCCGTATGTGGCGTCGAGCTCGGCGGCGCGTTCGAGCGCGTCGGGGAGTCTGCGAAACGCCTCGCAGACCGGCGGCGCGCCGGGCGGCAAGGGCCCCTCGGAAGGGTGCCGGTCTAAATCGCCGCGGCAGCTCGCCTCGGAGGTTGAGCGTGGCGAGCGCGTTGAGCTGCCCGGCATCTGGTTTGCCCGCGATCATCCCGTACTGCTGCTGGACCGAGGGGTCGGAAGCCGTAGCCTCCATACGGCCGAACTCAAGGGGCGGCCCCTTATATTTCTCGATATCGGGCAGGATCGCCGAGGCCTTGACGGTCTCGGTCGGGAAGCGGAGCGGCTCCATCACGCGCACGACGCCCGCAGCCTCGGGGACCGGCGCCCCGTCCTCGGTGACGAGCACGCTCGCGACACCGTTGTAGGCCCGCGCGCGCTCGATATAGTGCCGAACCACGGCGACGCAGGTCGTCCGCCCCTTTCGGATCGCCTGGTGCAATTCCTCGATCGTCGCCTCTTCGAGACGAAACGGCTGATCCTCTCCCGCCATGGCCCCCGCCCCTGTTGGCCTTCCTAGTCACCCTACCGCGGGTGTGTGTCGCGGGCCATGGAAACCGCTCTCGCAGAAGGTTAAGCTCGGTTCTCCACAGCAGGAGGCAAACCGATGAGCAACATTATCCGCGCCACCACCCCCGAGGTCCCCGAGCCCGCTCCCGGCACCTGGTCGAACTGCCTGGTCGCCGACGGCGTCGCTTATGTCGCCGGGATGACTGCGCGGGGTACCGGCACTGCGGGGGATGAATACGCCCAGGCGAAGGAGATCTTCGGCAAGATTCGCCATCTCCTCGAGGCGGCCGGCGGCAGCATGGCCGATGTCGTCAAGGTGACGATCTTTGTCACCGACATCACCCAGCGCGAAAAAGTGTGGCAGGCCCGGCGGGAGTTCTTTACCGGCAACTTCCCGACCTCGACGCTCGTGCAGGTGGCCGCACTCGCCGATCCCTCGCTCAAGGTGGAGATCAACGCGGTCGCGCATATCGGGGCGGGCAAGCCCTGATCCGATGCCGGTCCGGCGAACTGACGGAAAATTGACTCTCCCCTTTCGCGACGATCTCCGGTAAGAAGATTCAGGCGGGGGAGAAATCATGCAGATCAAGTTGACGAATGTGCTCGTCGCGGCTGGCTTTGCGTTGGCGAGCTTCCCGGCGTTTGCTGCTGAGATGCCGGCAGATGGCACGAAGAATTTCAGCGCGCCGAGCGACGCGCCTGCGTATTTTGCCAACGAAACCGTCCCCGAATCGGCTCGGGTCGACCACGCGGCCACTTTCACCAGGGAGGAGGTGGCAGCTGCCCCGGAGGGATCTGACGTCGAACCGGCGGTTTCGGTCGGGACGGGGCGACACGGCAAGCATACCTCGGCCCATAAATCTACGAGGCACTCGGCGGGCAGATCCAGGGGCCATGATGCCCAGTCGCATTACGCAAAGGCCGAGAGCCGATCGGCGAGCGGCACGAAAGCCGCCGGCAAACGCGGGACGCAGATCGGCGCGAGCAAGTCCAGCACCACAAGACATGCCAAGACGGGCTCGGGGCAACACGCGTCGACCTCGCCGCCGCCCGAATCGAAACGAACCTCGGTCGGCTAAATATTGCAGAGCCGGAAAGGCTCAATCCGCCGCCATCGGCTGGCGCTAGCCGAGGTGCTGGAAGCAGCGGTCGATCCACAGCTTGTTCAATTTTTCCTGGACGCCGTTTTGCAATAGGCGGCGGTGCAGTGCCTCGAAATCGACGCGATCCATCTCCTGATCCTGGTTGTAGCAGGAGAAAACGACCGTCTCGGTCCCGATGACGGGATCGCGCTGTAATTGCAGGCACTGCGCGCAGATCTCCTTTATCATGCACTGCATCGGCGAGTTGATCGAGGCGATCGCCCGGTGCTCCGGCCGGAAAAAGTGCTTCAGGCGCGCCCGCCGCACCTCGGCAACGGCGCCTTGACCACGACCTCGACGATCTTGGGCGTCGGCCGGACGACCTCGAGCACCCGCGCGCGCAATTCGTCGTCGAGGGGGGCGGCGAGTTGCGCCGGCGCCGATGGCTTGAGCCGCGCCAGCATGCGGCTGACCACCGGATAGCCCAAGGTGGCACCAGCCGTCGCCTTGACGACGTTCCCCGAAAAGCTCGGATGGAAATCGCCGAAAAAGCTGACCGCCCGGCCGTCGGGGCGCAAGCTCGTCAGCACCCGCACCGCGCTGGGCTTGGCCAACTGCTCCGGCGTTGCCGGGTTGCCGTCCTCGTCGAGCGCCCGGAAATGACGTCCGTAGACGGCGATGTTCGCCGGGTCCTCGCGGCCGACGTTGCGCCGATGAGGCGGCTTGGCGACGACTGCGGCCGCATCAGTGCACCCGAAAATTGCGAGCCTAAAGTTCCTCTGCCGATCCGCTGACAGGCCGCTTTTTTTCCGCTGTGACGGCGCGAAAAATTCCGCTGT
>DATEQL010000582.1:0-3454 GCA_035272665.1 Allostellaceae bacterium | reverse complement strand
CACCGTAACAGCGGCACCGGCCTGAGCCAGCCGATACGCGACCGAGGCGCCCATCACGCCGGCACCGATCACTATCGTCTTTATCATTTGCCTCTCCTGTCGTTCAAGAGGAGCGCCGAGCTGCCGATTGCCCTGATCGCGTTAGTGGCAACCTCCGACCGTTAAACCGCCTTGCACGATCCGTCGCACTCGTCGGGGAACAGGCTCCTGCCACAGGCGCAAGGGCCGCGATGACCCGCGACATTGGTGTCGGTCGTTGGGGTGGGTTGCCCGGGCAGCTTCTCCCGCCGCAACTCCTCCAACCGGGTACGGATTGTCTTGAAATCGTCAGCTGCTCGGGGCCGTGACATCAAACCCTCCAGACCCCGCACTAACATGGGCTGGCACCGTTCGCCAATTGCCTAAATTCAGGTCTCCTTTGGTCGAGGCTTTTCGGCGCAGTCAGGTACAATCCTTCGAACCTAAGAGGACGCCACCCGATGCTGATCGTCGATGCACAGATCCATCTCTGGGAGAAAGGTACGCCGTCCGCCCACCATCGCCAGGGGCCCTACTCGGCGGAGCAGGCAATCGCCGGTATAGATGCCGCCGGCGTGGATCGCGCGCTGATACACCCCGTGATGTGGGATCCGGACTCGAACGAATTGGCGGTCGAAGCGGTGCGGGCATACCCCGACCGCTTCGCCATCATGGGCTGGTTCTACCTCGATCAGCCGGAGAACCATGCCCTCGTCGAGCGCTGGAAGGAGCGTCCCGGTATGCTCGGACTTCGCTTCTACTTCAATGAGCGGCACAAGGAATCGTGGATGACCGACGGGACTCTCGACTGGCTATGGCCCGCGGCAGAGCGGGCCGGCGTCCCGGTGTCGCTTGCTGCTGCGATGGTTTTGCCCACCGTCGGAAAGATCGCCGAGCGCCACCCTGGCCTGAAATTGATTGTCGACCACATGGGCGTACCCCGGGCCAGTAGAGGCGAGTCCGCCTATCGGCTCCAACCAGAACTGCTGGCGCTCGCCAAATACCCGAACATTGCGGTCAAGGCGACCGGTCAGGCAGGCTACGCCGAAGACGAGTATCCCTTCTGGAGCCTCCACCCGCACCTGCATCGCTGTTTCGATGCGTTCGGCCCCGAACGGATGTTCTGGGGAACCGACATCACCCGGATGCAATGTTCCTGGCGGCAATGCGTGACCTTGTTCACCGAGGAACTGCCATGGTTAAAGGGCCACGATCTCGAGCTGGTCATGGGCGAAGCCGTCTGCAATTGGCTGTGTTGGCCCCTCCCTGATCGAGCCAAAAGCTGACGCCCCATTTTATTTTTCGAGGACGATCTTGCCGGCGTATCGGCGCGACAACAGCGCCGTCAGCGCTTTGCCGGCCTCGGCCAACGGAAAAACCTTCGCGACTAAAGGTTTGAGCCGGCCCGCCTCCCACCACCGCAGCGATTCGGCGAGGTTGCGGCTGATCAGGGCAGGGTCTCGCTCGGCCTGCGCGCCCCAGACGACGCCGATGACCGAGATGTTCTTGACCGGGATCAGATTGGCCGGGACCGCCTGGATGCGACCGGCGGCAAAGCCGATAACCAGCATCCGCGCCTCCCAGTTGACCGCGCGCAGCGCCTGGTCGAACGCGTCACCGCCGACCGGGTCGAAGACGACATCGGCGCCTTTGCCGGCGGTCAGCGCGCGCACCCGGTCGCGGATGCTTTCCTCTCGATAATCGATCAGCTCGTCTGCCCCCCGCGCGCTCGCCACTGCCAGTTTTTCTGCGCCGCCAGCCGCGGCGATGACGCGCGCACCCATTACCTTGCCGATCTCGACCGCCGTCAGCCCAACCCCCCCTGCGGCCCCAAGTACGAGCAGCGTCTCGCCCGGGCGCAAATGGCCGCGATGGGTCAGCGCGAAATGCGAGGTGCCGTAGGCAACCGGGAAGGCGGCGGCGGTGACGAAATCCATCGCATCGGGGATCGGCACGACCGCGGCGGCGTCAAGCACGATTTCCTCGGCATAGCCGCCGCCGTTGCGCAGGACGGCGAGCACCCGCTGCCCGGCCTGAAAGCCGTCGACCGAGCTGCCGGTCTCGACGATCTCGCCGGCGGCTTCGAGCCCTGGGGTGAAGGGGAACGGCGGTTTCACCTGATAGGTGCCGCCCACCATCAGGCTGTCGGCGAAGTTCAAGCCTCGAGCCGCACCCGGACGCGGACCTGGTGCGGCTCGAGGCTTGGGCTCTCGGCCTCTTCGAGCCGCAGCACATCGGGTGCGCCCCATTCCCGGCAACGGATCGCCCTCATTTCTCGCTCCTCGCCATGCATCGATCGCCCGGGCCGACGATAGCGCAAAAACGATCGCGAGCGGTCGGCTGCGTCCTGCTCGCGGGTCTCGTGTAAGGTGAGGTCGTTCTCGAGTTGGAGCCCCCAGTCATGGAGATCCGTCTCGCCCGACACGGCCGGCATGTTGCGATCGTCACCGTCGACAATCAGCCGCGCCTCAACGCCATGACGCGACAGATGCTGACCGAACTCGGACGTCTCTGGGACGAGTTGGAGCGCGACGGGGACTGCCGCTGCATCGTTTTGACCGGCGCCGGTGAGCGCGCCTTCACCGTCGACGCCGATGTTAGCGGCGACCTGTCAGCCGGGCCGGAAGTGGCACGGATGGTCAACCATGCTCTTCTAAAGAACGATGCGTATTCGAAGCCGATCGTCGCCACGGTCAACGGCGACTGCGTCGGCGGCGGCCTCGAGTTGATGCTGTCGACCGACATCCGTGCGACCGTGCCGACGGCCCGCTTCGGCCTGACCGAGGTCAAGTGGTCGATCTATCCATTCGGCGGCGCGACCATCAAGCTGATCCAGCAGATCGGCTACGTTCACGCCATGGACCTGCTGCTGACGGCGCGGTTGATCGATGCCGCGGAGGCGGCTCGGCTCGGCCTGGTAAACCGGCTGGTGCCGCAGAGCGAGCTGACGCGGTGGGCGATCGAGACAGCGGAAATGATCGCCGCAAACAGCCCATCGGCGGTGCAGGCGGTCAAGCGCCAGGTTAGCGCCACGATCGCCGACCATGCGTTGACCCGCGAGGCCCTGGAGCAGCAGCTTGGCGATGAGGTGCGGGCGAGCCCCCACTTTGCCGAGGGCATCTCCGCGTTCCGCGAGAAGCGAATACCCCGTTATGAGTGACGCGCCTAGTCGATCACACCTGACGGAAGAGTCCAAATTAGAGTTTTCTCGGGACGCCGGCTGTGCGGCTGTGCGGCATGCGCCAGGGAATAATCATCGATGTCACGCCGGCGGATCGGGCGAGCTTGCAGTCGATCATCCGGGATCGCAACAGCCCGCAGAAGCACCTCTGGCGGGCGCGGATCATTGTTCTGACCGCTGACGGCAAGGGCACGACCGCGATCACGCGGGCTGTCGGCAAGGGCAAAACCGTGGTCTGGCGTTGGCAGGAACGCT
>DATEQL010000581.1:0-2917 GCA_035272665.1 Allostellaceae bacterium | reverse complement strand
CGGCGATACAGAACTGGAACGACAACGACGACAACAACGCCTTCCATGCCAAACTGCTCGTCATGGATTTGGACGGCACGATTTCGACCGAGGTGGCGCTGTGGAAGGAAAAGGAGGAATACAACGACATCCTGACCTTGGGCCTGCCGCTCTCGAATGACGGCAAGCCGGTGACCGGCGTTAAAGGCGTGGCGGCGGCGGTGGTTCCGAAAGGCGCCCCCAACATTGCCGTCGCCAAGGAGTTTCTCAAATATTCGATCGAGCCGAAGGTGCTCGGCACCTATCTGAAGACCGGGCTCGGGCGCTTCCTGCCGCCGATGCGGTCGATCGCCGACAACGACAAGGCATTCTGGCTCGACCCGAACAACGAACCGCTCGCGGCCTATACCGAACAAGGCGTGTACGGTCCGACGATCGCGCCCTACGAAGTGTTCAACCCGGCCCGCGCGCAGGTCTCGACCGAGCATGTGTTCGCTCTCGCGATCCTCGATGCGATCAACAAAGGGGTGACGCCGCAAGCGGCGATCGACAAGGCGTTCAATCGGACCGAGGAAATCTTCGCAAAATATCCGATCTTAGAGAGCTGAGAGGCGATCAAGACCACCCTATCGGCGATCGAGTTCGGCCGCCCGGCAGTCCGGCGGCAATCGCTGTGGCGGTTTCGGCGGCGGCCAGAGATGATCGCTGAACACGTCGCCCTCGGCCTCAAAGGACACCATAACGATGTTGTAGATCGGCCAGAGCGTCCACACCAACAGGACGGCGCTGAGTACCGCGCGACGCCCTACGCGATTTTCATCTTCCAGGAATACGGCAGGAGCATCCCGCTCAAGCTCGATGAGTCGGCGCGGATCGACGGCGCCTCGCCGATGCACATCTATTTCCGCATCTATCTGCCGTTAACGGCGCCGGCATTGGTCGCGGTCGGGACCTATGCCCTATTGCTGGCGTGGAACGAATACCTCTACCAGTTCCTGCTGCTATCGAATAAGCAAAGCATGACGGTGCCGGTGGCGCTCGCCCAGTTCCTCAACAGTGATGTGGCGCCGTGGAACTACATGATGGCGGCCGCGATCATTTATGCCCTGCCGTCGATCGCGACCTATTACGCATTCCGCAACCGCATGTCCTCCGGCCTCACTATGGGCGGCGTCAAGGGCTGAACCGCTCGGAAGGGACGGGCCCGGCCTGGTGCGAGGTGCGGCGCCGTCCTGTCGGCTGAATTGATTCTTCAACGGGCCCGCGCGCATATAGTGCGTGACCGGACACGCCTTTGCCCGAGAGGCCCGATGACCAGCAGCCCTGACCCAGCTCAATCAGCCGCCGCGGACGAGACCGCGTTTGACTGGGCCGACCCCTTGC
Source organism: Allostellaceae bacterium (assembly GCA_035272665.1). GTDB lineage: Bacteria > Pseudomonadota > Alphaproteobacteria > ATCC43930 > CGMCC-115725 > AP-15. The sequence continues at coordinate 1,555 of DATEQL010000581.1, read as the reverse complement.
TCCTCGACGACGCGCTGACCGAGGAGGAGCGGATGGTGCGCGACAGCGCGCGCGCCTACTGCCAGGAAAAGCTACTGCCGCGGGTGCTCGAAGCCAACCGGCACGAGCGTTTCGACCGCGAGATCATGAACGAAATGGGGGCGCTCGGGTTTCTCGGCGCAACCATCGAAGGTTACGGCTGCGCCGGGGTGAACTACGTCTCCTACGGGCTGATCGCGCGCGAGGTCGAGCGGGTCGACAGCGGGTATCGCTCGGCGATGAGCGTGCAGTCGAGCCTCGTCATGCACCCGATCTACGCGTTCGGCAGCGAGACGCAACGACAGAAGTACCTGCCAAAGCTGGCGTCGGGCGAATGGGTCGGCTGCTTTGGCCTGACCGAGCCCGATCACGGTTCCGACCCCGCCGGCATGACGACGCGAGCAACGGCGGTCCGCGGCGGTTGGCGGCTGAGCGGCGCCAAGATGTGGATCACCAATGCGCCGATCGCCGATGTGCTCGTGGTGTGGGCCAAGACCGAGGGCGAGGTGATCCGCGGCTTCGTCCTCGAGAGGGGCATGAAGGGGCTCAGCGCGCCGAAGATCGAAGGCAAGTTCAGCCTGCGCGCGTCGGTCACCGGAGAAATCGTGATGGACGAGGTGCTGGTGCCCGAGGAGAACCTGCTGCCGGGGGTCAAAGGGCTGCGCGGCCCGTTCTCCTGCCTCAACAGCGCCCGCTACGGGATCGCCTGGGGGGCGCTCGGAGCCGCCGAGTTCTGCTGGCACGCGGCGCGCAACTACACCCTCGAGCGCCGGCAGTTCGGCCGTCCGCTCGCCGCCAACCAGCTGATCCAGAAAAAGCTCGTCGACATGCAGACCGAGATCACTCTCGGTCTCCACGCCTGTCTTCGGCTCGGGCGGCTCAAAGATATGGGGCGCGACAGCCCCGAGATGGTCTCGATCCTCAAGCGCAACAATTGCGGCAAGGCGCTCGACATCGCGCGCGCCGCGCGAGACATGCACGGCGGCAACGGGATCGCCGACGAGTACCACGTGATCCGCCACGTGATGAACCTCGAGGCGGTCAACACCTATGAAGGCACCCACGACATCCACGCTCTGATATTGGGGCGTGCCCAGACCGGGATCGCCGCCTTCGCGGGCTAGCCCCTCAGTCCGACCCTCCCCTCCGGCAAGGGAATAAGGCCATGTCCGTCACGATCTACCACAACCCGCGCTGCAACACTTCGCGCAGGACCTTGGCGTTGCTGCGCGAGAAGGGCGTCGAGCCCGAGATCGTCGAATATCTGAAGACGCCCTATACGGCGGCCCAGCTGAAACACCTTCTCAGTCAACTGAAAATGCCGGCGAGTGCGCTCGTCCGCAAAAAAGGAGGCCGCGGCCGCGGGCATCGATCCGAAGAGCTTGCCGGAAGAGGAGTTGGTAGCGGCGATGGTCAAGAACCCGATTCTCGTGGAGCGGCCGATCGTCGTCTCCGGCGGCAAGGCTGCACTAGTGTACTGAGGCTAACAGAAGATTCCCTTTGGGGTGGGGTTGTGCAAAAATTGGCGTATGAACAC
>DATEQL010000580.1:0-7262 GCA_035272665.1 Allostellaceae bacterium | reverse complement strand
CTTCATGGTCACGGTGTTCTTTCTCGGCTTTGCGATCTCGCCGCTGTGGACCGCGACGATGGACATCGCGCCCGACTACGCCGGCACTTCGAGCTCGCTGATGAATGCCTCCGGCGCCGTCGCCGGCATTCTCTCGCCGGTGGCCTTCGCCTGGATCCTCGACCGCACCGGCAGCTGGACGCTGCCGTTCGCGGTCTCGGTCTGTCTGTTGCTGTTCGCCATCGTCATGACCTACTGGATCCGCCCGGACCGCCCGATCGAAGCCGTTCCCAGCCTCGGCAGATTGGCGGTGGCAGGGGAGTAGATCACCCGAGCGGCTCGAAGGGGCGCTCGATGTCAATCGCTTCGAGTGCCGCGGCGGCGTTGCCGCCGGCTTCGTAGATGCCCGGGGCGAGGGCCTTCTTGTGCTGCTCCAGTTCGAGCATGTGGTCTTCGACTGCGGACCTTTTTCTGGTCTGCCTCCCTGCTTCTACGGCTGGGCGCACATCGCGAGGCTATCCGCCGCCTTCAAGGAAGCCGGTTTCCTGCCCGTCGGCCACTTCGTATTTCCGAAGCGCCGGAGATTGGGCAGCCGCTTTGTGCGCTACCAGCACGAAGCTGCCTACTTACTCGCTTGCGGAGAGCCTTCTTCCGCCGAGCGCCTTTATGGTGCGGACGTGAAGCCGAGAGGAATTTAAATGTCCGACCTCATCGGACATGCGCGCGTCCGCACTACTTCGTAGTACCCGTCCACAGCCGGGATTGTAATCTTTTCCGCCGTGGACACCCGCCAATTTCGATATTTCCTGACACATGGCAGGATGTACGGCCTCTGCGCGGACGATAGCACGAGACTTTCAGCGCTTTGTATTATGAATGTGTTCATCTCCCTGACAAACTTAGGCGTGGCCTTTCGGCCATAGGATTTATTTATCGGTGGTATGAGGTGGACCCCGAACGTGGGACAGCCGGAGCCGCCTTCTAAGGTGTAGCCCGGCCGATTTCGGTCTCGGCTCCAGTCGCGGCTAGCGCGACGGTGATCAGATTGGTTCTTCCCTCCAAATCATCAATTGGCTACAAGGAGGGGTTCCGGGATGGTTATTTCCTTCGGTTACTCAGCCGGTTACAAGGATGGCTATGCGTTCGGGTACAAGGCTGCTTGGGATGCAGCAAGCCAAATGATAGATGCCCTCAAAGGCCAGGTGGGAAATTTGACGAATCAAGCTGCCTCGGGTAATTCTGGAGGTTTTCTCGATACCATTGGGAAAATAGAAAAGGTTATTGAAACTGCCGTGGGGATTATCGGCTTGGCATTCGGGTAAATAAAGCCCGGTAGTATGAACCTATAACAAGAATCCTTGACCTCCACCTCGGTAAGTACAAGCTTGGCATCCGCTCCTGACACGAAGCGGAGAAAAAGGGTTCGAGATCTCGTCAGGGAGGGTGGCCATCGAGTAGGTCTTTGCCGATGACCGGTCGGCGGTCCAAAACACCCGCCCGCACCCTCGGACGATGGCACAACTACATCGTCATCCTTTTACTAAGATCGGGATCTAAACTAACCAGCTGAGTGGGATGGCGTCTGTTGAGCGTGTGGGGCGAGGTCGAAGCACTGCTGCCTCCGATCGCCGGGCCCCGGCCGTCCGGCCGGGATCGTGTCAAACAGGTACCAGATCATTGGAAGAAGGGGCTCCGCCCCTCTCCCTGCCCCCTCCCTCAGAGCCCCACTTCGGCTCCCTCAATGCTCGTGATGTTCGCGGCGCCGGTGGTGGCCGCGGACGCCGCCGCCCGGGGACCCGCGGGGGGCGAACCACATTCAGATCGTAGAACAGTGGGAGCCAGGCCGGTCCCCACCGTTCTACTTACGCGAAAGCTATGATGGATCTTCCCATCGCATCACGTGCTATCGGGAACGACTTTGGAGGGTGGTTCGATTTTTTTTCCATCTCTCTTATCTCCTCTCTGAGCTCCTGTCGTTTCCATTCCGGCCATTTGTCAATTTCTCGTCGGGCTAACTCCAACTGCTCCTTCAGCCAATTCGCCATCGTGTTCTTCTCCCCTTCCAGCTGTTTCCGCTAGGCTGAAGCTTGAGAGCTCCAGGCCCTTCTCAAAGGCGCCAATGGCCAAGGTCTCAATTTCCAGATAAGACCCGACCATTCTCTCCAGCCGTGGCCGTGCACTTGCGCGTTTCCATTTCGTGGCCGAGCCCCTTTCATCTTTTCGTCTTCCGACCATTTCGAAAAGGTCGAAATATCTATGGGGCGATATACCGAGAAATGGGATAAAATTAACGGCTTCGGCGACTGTATACTTATCATCTACTGCTATCGCCTCGGGGTATAGGCGCTGCGCCATACTCTTCGGATATGGCTCTATATAAACCACCCTCGCAATACCTGACGCTATGATATGCCGCGCACAAATATGGCAAGGGAATGTCGTACAATACAAAGTCGCATCATGTATCGATTGCCCGCGACGGGCGGCTTCGGCAATCGCGGACATTTCTGCATGCACCACACGGCCGAATTCTAGAATGTTCATCACTTGGGCATCTTTTAGTATGGCGTCGTTGCCCTCCATTAGGGCGTTTTCTACGAGGTCCTCGATATCGTTGTGGGAATGGGGCTCAGATAACCAGCCATTACGGTGTAGTATATGCAGAATTTCCGCTAACATTTCCGTTTTAATTCTGTTACTTGGGTCAAATCCTAAGACAAAATCCCGAGCATCCCGCTCATCGCCAGGCCAGTAGTGGCCGCCACCCGGCCGAGGGACGTCGTTAAACCCGACGGATATTATTTCACCTGAAGAATTGCTAATTACTGCGCCTACTTGACGCGATAGGTCAGCGGAGCGCAATGCTGAAGCGCGAGCATGGAACATGCCAAACTCGTCGGGCGTTGGAGTGTGAAATGGATGCCCAAACACTAAGTCTATGTATCTGCCTAGTTCATTTTTCATCGTCTCTCTGTTCGTGGCATCCACAAAAACATCCGCAAGAGGAAAAGTATCGCGGACATCCTGACCTAAGGATTTCGTCAAGTCGGCCTCGTCCCGCTTGACTAGTTCTTCTGCTGTCTTGCGCCAACTGTCGTAGTCGAAGTCATGGCGTGTCTGAGCTATGCGCGCGGAGAGAGAGGAGACGCGGGATGCCCGATCAGAGAAAGCGGCGATCAGGTGGAAGGCGCGGCCATATATACGGCGGAGGGTTCGCACTTCGTCTGGCCGCTTTAGGGAGTGGAGAATGTAGGCATGGCGCTGCGCGGGCGTTTTTGGATCCTTGGTGATCTGCTGGCGCTCACTTCGAATTGCCGGAATCGCGAGGAGCGACATCGCGTCGCCGCGTTTGAGCGCACCACGAAGCGCGTCGCCCGCGTCCATAAGGGCGATAGTACGTTCATCAGCCGGGGTCCGCGGGATATTTTTGAACCGCTCAAATGAACGAAGTCGTTCGCTCAATCGGATTGCCTTCGGTGCAGTCGAATACCCTACCTCGTGCAGTTGCTCTTGGAGCACCTCACAAACACGGGTCAAATCCGTCCCAACCGCGCCTGCAACGGCGAAAGCTAGCTCCGGTCCCGGGAGCGGCTGAAATTCACTCGCACCCTCCGGTTCTGTGGGCGGAGGAGTTTCGGTGGACGCCGTCTGAATGATCGTCTCTCCTCATGTTCCCCGGGGCACGCGGACGACAGCTACCGTATAACCTCTAGAACGTAGGGTGAACATGTGGTGGCTTCAAGATGACATCATCGTTTCATCGGTTTGACCTACTTGTCAAAGAGCGAAATTTCGGGCCCGTCTAACCCTTTAATCTCGCGCTGGAAATCGTGTCGTGACTCCCGGGAGGGTTCGCCACCTCGGCTATCAGAGCGGCAAATCGGCCTCCAAGGAAGTAGCGCAGGTGACGAGCGTCGAGAGCGCAACAACCCATTCTTTTTTCGGATCAGGCTGGTTGGCGGCGGCGGTTCCGTGCCACACACGGCACGCCCAAGCACCTCGCTTTCGGTCGTTCCCCCTGCGGCAGGCCGCCTTGCGGGCGATAACGGGGCGGCAGCGCCATTGGGTCTTGGTTCTGAATGGCGCTACGGCCCGGTTCGTCGGCCCTTACTCCTCCTCGGCCATGCCGGACTCGAGGATCGACAGGCGTCCCTGTAACCTTTGGAAATCGTCTTGCTGGAGGCGTCCGGAGCAGCCGGCGAGTACCCGTTTGCCGCGATCGATCACACGGCGCCGAAGCATGGGCTCGCCGATCGTGCTCGCGAGATCGCCGAGCGCGCGCATCAGCCGGAGACTGACGGCGGCGTCCGCGACGGCGTAATGGCGGATCTGCTCGAAAGCGAGATCGAGCAAGCCGTCGAAACCGATCCACGGTACGGCGAGGCGCAGGACATGCGGCGGATAAAAAAAGTGGCCGGGCGGCGCGGCACGACCCGCCCATCGGATCAGAATGCTGGTGAGCTGATCGACGCAGCTGATCGCTGTCGTGGGATCGTTGACCGCGGGCGAGAGCGCCCGCAACGCGATATCAACGATTTGGACGATGCCGAACTCGACGTCCTGCTGCATCGTCCGCGTCGGGCCGATGTCAATCGCCGCCAGCAGCTGGAGCACCTGCCCTTCGGTGACGCGGTCGCCGCGCGACACATGCAGTAGTGCAACCCCCTCGGGAACGAAATGGCCGACGCGCCGCTGCACGCGAAGGCACACCCGATAGGCAAGTGCCAGCGACCGGAGACGCGGGATGTCGATGAAGCGAATATACCCGGAGAGGCGGCTCGGGATTACCAATTCCAGCCCCTCGGAAACAACGCCGGACGGCGGGAGTTCGAGCACCGGCCGCCGCGGTTCAGGCATCAGCTCGTCGATGACCAGCTCGGTCTCCCGCGCGATCCGATCGACGATGTGGTTGACGCTGATGGCGTTCGAAATGTGGTGGATGAAATAGATTAGCCAGCCAACGCAAACCGGCGCCAACAACATGGCGCCCGTGACGGTCGCGACCGGCACGAAGGCGTGGGGTGCGGATCGCGCGGCCGGCAATGCCGATATGCAGTAGGAAAATGTCCCGAGGAAGATCCCGAGCGTCCATTGGGTCACGCGATCCCTGATGAAGCTGACCAGAATTCGTGGCGAAAACTGCGTCGACGCCAGAGTCAGGGTCATCAGCAGGATCGCGAAGACGATCGACACGACCGTCATGATCGACGTGGCAATGTCGGTCAGGATGGCTTGGGCAACCTGCGGATCGGCCCGCGATGGGAACAGGATCCCGGGAACCAGGGAACCGATCGCAGGCACGTCTTCTTCCAACGATGAAAAAACTGCGCCGGCGGCGCCGAGCGTCAGAGCGATGATGAAGGGACGAACGAGAAAGCCGCCCCGGAACGCGTAGGACGCCGAACTGAAAAGCACCGGCAGGCTCTTGGAAGTAACCGTCACTGGCTGCGTAGAAGAGGTTGGAGTGATCGGCGCCCGGTGCGCGCGGCAAGGTGACGGTAGTGCAAGCGTCGGGATCGGGGCAAGGACACCAGGCGCCCGTTCTCGGTAGTCGTTCCCGCGAGAGAGCGTGTGTAGAATCCGGCATCGGCTGGAAGACAGCCCTTGGATTCCCTCTCGCCCCGCTTGCGGGGAGAGGGTCGGGGTGAGGGGCCTCTTTCGGGTTGTGCACGGCCGCTCCGGGCTTGTCGGACGCGCCGCCCCTCACCCGGGATCTTCGCGCATGCGCGCAGATCCCGACCTCTCCCCGCAAGCGGGGCGAGGTGACTGGGCGCATGGCCAATTATTTCACCACCGCGAAGGCGGCCCCCGGGTTACGCCCCCTCTCGGACGCTTAGCTCAAATAAGGCTCGGGAGCATCGCTTAGCCGAGCGTGGCGGCGAAGCGCTTGCGGCGGTTGACCGAAGGCGCGGAGAAAGGCGCGGCGCATGCGTTCGGGATCGCCGAAGCCGGTGCACGCGGCGACCTGTTCGATCGGTTCGGAGCCGCTCTCGACCCGCTCGCGCGACGCTTCGAGGCGCAGGCGTTCGATCGCCTTTGCCGGCGTCATGCCGGTTTTGGCGGCAAAGGCGCGCGCGAAATGGCGTGGGCTCATTGCTGCGCGGTCGGCCAGCCGCGCGACCGGGAGCCGTTCGTCGAGCCGCTCGCGCGCCCAGGCGAGCAAGGGGGAAAACCGGCTCTCCGGGCGATCAGCCTCGAGCAGCGCGGAAAACTGCGATTGCCCGCCGGGGCGGCGATAGTAGACGACGAGCTGCTGCGCTGCGCGCTTAGCGGCGGCCTCGCCGAGATCCTCGGCGACCAGCGCCAGTGCCAGGTCGATACCGGCGGTGACGCCGGCTGATGTCCACAGCGCGCCGTCGCGGATAAAGATGCGGTCGGGCTCGACCCGCACTCGCGGATAGGCGCGAGCGAACTCGGCGGCCCGTGCCCAATGCGTGGTGGCACGGCGGCCGTCGAGCAACCCGGCCGCAGCCAGGATGAACGCGCCCGAGCACACACTGGCGGTCCGCCGCGCCCGGCAGGCAGCGGCACGGACATAGGCCAAGGTCTCGGTGCAGGCCGAGGCTTCGCGCGTGCCCCAGCCGCCGGCGACGATCAGCGTGTCGAGCGGATCGTCGATCAAAGGCTCGGCGATCAATTGCACGCCCGACGAGCTGATGACCGGCCCGCCGGTACGGGCGATCACCCGCAGCCGGTAGGCCGGCGGCGCAGTCTCGCGTCGGGCCGCCTCGAACGCCGTTATCGGCCCGGCCGCGTCGAGCAGCTGGAAGTCCGGAAAGATCAATACGACGACGTCACGGGACATGGCGGTAAATGAGGGAAACATGTCATTTCAGACGGAGCCTATGTCCGCTACGCTACCGGCGTCAATGATGCGGAGGATTTCGGCCATGAGCGATCGGCAGCCGGTTATCGTCTTCGCCCTGTTCCCCGGGGTGACACAACTCGACTTCACCGGGCCGCACCAAGTGTTCTCGTCGCTGCCCGGCGCCAGCGTGATCCTGGCGAGCGCCGCCGGCGGCGCGATCGAGGCCAGCGGGATCACTTTTGCCGGTCTGCGCCGCCTCGCCGAGATCCCCGCCTGCGATGTCGTCTGCGTGCCGGGCGGCTACGGCTCCATGGACAATGCCATCCGCGATGACGTCTTGCTCGGCGAATTGCGCCGCCTCGCCGCGACCGCACGGTTCGTGACCTCGGTCTGTACCGGGTCGCTGGTGCTCGGTGCGGCCGGGTTGTTGCGCGGCAAGCGCGCCGCCACCCATTGGGCGTGGCGCGACCTGCTG
>DATEQL010000579.1:0-2867 GCA_035272665.1 Allostellaceae bacterium | reverse complement strand
CATTACACCGACCGCGACAAGATCATGCTGATCGTCGAGCCGGTCATCATTCGCCCATGGCTCGCCGAATGGGCGACGACGCGCGCCGAGATCGAAAAGTTGATGCGGCAGGCCGAAATTGCGGGCGATCTCGACCGCGCCGGCCGGCGCGGCCAGGCTGCCCAGCGCACACGGCTCACGAACGAGGCCAATTCGCTCTATCGCGATTTTCTCGACCGGCTGCGCGCCTTCCGCGTACTCGACCCAGCCTGCGGCTCAGGCAATTTCCTTTATCTCGCGCTATTGGCCCTTAAGGACATCGAGCACCGTGTCGCGATCGAGGCCGAGACCTTGGGGCTGGCGCGCGAGTTCCCGCGCATCGGCCCGGAGGCGGTCAAGGGCATCGAGATCAACCCGTACGCCGCCGAATTAGCGCGGGTGACGGTGTGGATCGGCGAGATCCAATGGATGCGCCGCAACGGCTTCGACGTCGGCCGCAACCCGATCCTGAAGCCGCTCGACACGATCGAGTGCCACGACGCAATCCTGAACGAGGACGGGACGGAAGCTGAGTGGCCGGAAGCGGATGTGGTGATCGGCAACCCGCCGTTTCTGGGCAACAAGGCAATGATGAGGACGATCGGCGAAGCCGAAGTGAGACGGCTGCGCGGTTTGTTCTCCGATCGCCTCCCAGGCGGTGTCGATCTGGTGACCTATTGGTTCGAGAAGGCCCGCGCGCTCTTGGAGGCAAAGCATCTCAAGCGCGCCGGATTGGTTGCAACCCAGGCCATTCGGCGAGGCGCAAACCGTTTCGTTCTCGAGCGCATAGCCGATGTTGCGGCCATTTTTGACGCCTGGGCCGACGAGCCTTGGGTTGTCGATGGGGCCGCCGTGCGGGTGTCGCTCGTTTGCTTTGGAACCGGTAACGAGACACCGATCCTTCACTTGAATGGGCAACCCGTTTCAGCAATCCATGCGGACCTGTCTGGCGGTTGCGCGGATCTCACCGCGGCGGCAGGGTTGCTCGAAAATGCCGGGATTTGCTTTCAGGGGCCGGTCAAGGTGGGAGCGTTTGACATATTGGGCTCAGAGGCTCGCGAGTGGCTGCAAATGCCGCTGAACCCCAATGGGCGAAGCAATGCTGATGTCGTGCGACCTTGGCTAAATGGCAAGGACATTACCGATCGGCCCTCGGATACCTGGATTGTCGACTTCAACGAGATGTCCGAAACCGGCGCGGCGCTCTACCAAGCGCCGTTTGAGCTCATCCGAGCGAAGGTGAAACCGTTCCGGGACCTCAATAATCGCGCGCGCCGGCGCCGAATCTGGTGGCAACATGGTGAAACCGTTCCCGGCTTGCGGGCAAAAGCGGTTCGCGTTTCACGGCTGATCGGTACCCCGCGGGTGGCGAAGCACCGGTTTTTCGTCTGGATCGCACTTCAAGTCTTACCCGACAGCCGCGTGAACGTAATTGCACGCGACGATGACACGACGTTCGGTATCCTCCACAGCCGGTTTCATGAAATCTGGTCGTTGCGCCTCGGCGGCTGGCATGGGGTGGGCAACGATCCGCAATATACCCCGAGGATGGGCTTCGAAACCTTCCCCTTCCCCGAGGGGCTGACACCGAACCGGCCCGCAGCTGAGTATGCTGGCGACCCGCGCGCTATCACGATCGCCGAGACGGCGCGGCGACTCTATGAGTTGCGGGAGGCGTGGCTGAACCCGCCCGATCTCGTCGAGCGAGTGCCGGAGGTGGTGCCAGGCTTTCCCGACCGCATCGTGCCGGTCAGCCCAAAGGCCGCCCTGATCCTGAAGAAACGCACTTTGACCAATCTCTACAACGAGCGGCCGGCCTGGCTCGACAACGCCCATCGCGAACTCGACGCCGCGGTCGCTGCCGCCTATGGCTGGCCCGCCGATATCAGCGAGGAAGACGCATTGGCGCGGCTACTCGCGCTCAATCTCGAACGGGCGGGGCGCCAATGAACCGGGACCCCAATGGCCGCGCAGGCGGTCAGTGGCTCGCCAACATGTCCCAGGGAGTCTTGCCTTCGGGCAGCGGCGGGATGCGGAGCAGATCGGCCATCGCCTCGCCGGCCTCGTAGCGGCGGCACAGCTCTTCCGGATCGTAAGTCACGCCGACCGGGTTCTCGGCAAAGGCGCGGCTGTGAAAATAGCCGTCGAGCTCGGCCGTGGTCGCGAAATTGTCGATCTGTAGTTCGACGCGGTTGTTGTCGGGATCGCGGTAGTACATCGACGTCGTGACGCCATGGTTGATCGGCCAATGCGGCACGATGCCGGCCGCCTTGAGCCGGCGATAGGTCGACAACAGCTCGCCGAGATTGTTGTAACTGTAGGCGACATGGTCGGTCCCGACCGCATCGGGATCGCGCACCGGCAGACCGGGAATATTGATCAGCGCCAAGCGATGGTGCTCGTCGTCATACGACAGAAAGCAGAGCATTTCGTCGCGGAACACGACCCGCGCCGCGAGGACCGTCTGATACCACTTGGCCATCGTGTCGATCTGCCCGGTCCGCAATACGAAATGGGCAAATTTCGACGGGCTAATCGGCTGTGTGACGGAATCGAGTGTGCGCATCGGGGTCACGTCGTTCATCGGATCTCCTGTTCCACGGTAACGGTGCCTGCTGAAGTCGGACTCAAGATATAGGCGGTGCATCAATCTGCGGGATACCTGCTGCTTCCTGCCGAGGGATGCCGTCAGTCGTCGATCAAAGCTAGGCTCTCGGACCGCGCTGCCGCGAGGCGGTGGCAGATCGCCCCTCTCGCGAATCCCGGTTCCGCGAGCGGGGCGGGCGAGGGGACCTCTTCAATTCGGATAAACGATGGTGCGGAGCATGATGCGGCGCTCTTCGGGGTGA
>DATEQL010000578.1:0-5410 GCA_035272665.1 Allostellaceae bacterium | reverse complement strand
GTGCTGGAGCGCGGCGGATCGGGGGAGGGAGGGCGCTCGAACGGGCACAGTAGCCGCCGCGAGGCGCGGCGCCTCGCCGCCGAGCGGCGGCGCGAGCTTGACCCGCTGCGGCAGAGGGTCCGGCTGGCCGAGCAGGAAGTAGGGCGGCTCACCAAAGAGCGCGACGCGCTCGACCGCTCCCTCACCCAGGGCAACGGCCTCTCGCCCGGCGAAGCGCTCAAACGCCGCGCCGAGCTCGTCCGCCTGATCGAGCGGGCCGAAACCGATTGGCTCGCCGCCGCCGAAGCGATCGAGCGGGAAGCGCGCCCCTGAGCCGCAGCGCTTATGCGGGTTCTTCGACCGCCTTCTCGAACGCCGCCAAGGTGGCTTCAATCATCTCCTGCGGCAGGTCGCGGGTGATGAACACCATGCGGGTACGATGGTCCTCGCTCGGCCATTGCGGCAGGAGTACCGGCGGGTGAAAGAGGTGCTGCACCCCGTGCAATACAACCGGCTCGTCGGGTCGGTCGCTCAGCGCCACAATCGCCTTCAGCCGCAACAGATCGTCGCCCCGCATCGTCGCCAGTCCGTCGAGCCAGCCGGACAACACACCCCACGAGATCGGCCGCTCACGGATGATGCAGAAGGCGCGGATGCGGTCGTCATGGCGGTTGGGATCGAGATGGCCGTCGCCGTGGTCGTGCTCGTGGCCGCTCTCGAAGGCTTCGTCGCGCAGCCAGCGCCGCACGTCCACACTCTTGGTCGCGGGGTCGAAGAAGCCGAGATTGAACAGCAGCGCCGGATCGACGGCGCCCTGTGCAACCGGGATGATCGGAGCACTCGGGTTGAGCGCCGCGAGCCGGGCCTCGAACCTCTGCCGTGCCTCCGGCTCGGCGAGGTCGGTCTTGGTCAGCAGCAGGCGGTCCGCCACGGCGGCTTGTTTGACCGCCTCGGGCTGCCGGTCGAGCGTGCCGGCGCCGTTGACCGCATCGACCGTCGCGACGACGCCATCCAGCATGTAGCGCGCGGCGACGATCGGCTCGGTCATCAGCGTGTGCAGGACCGGCGCCGGATCGGCGAGGCCGGTAGTCTCGATCGCGACGCGAGTGAAGAACGGGATTTTTCCCTTTGCCCGGTCGACAAACAGGTTGGTCAGCGTATCGACGATGTCGTTGCGCACTGTGCAGCAGAGGCACCCGCTGTTGAGCAGCACGACGTCCTCGCTCGACCGCTCGACCAGAAGATGGTCGATGCCGATCTCGCCGAATTCGTTGACGATGACCGCCGTCGCAGCCATGCCCGGCTCTTTCAGCACGTGATTGAGCACGGTCGTCTTGCCGCTACCGAGGAAACCGGTCAGCAGGGTTACCGGGATCAGGGACGAGGGTTCGTTCGAGCTCATGCCGGTGGTATGACACACCATGCGCCTGAGCGATATAAGCCGCCGCCTCGCGGTCCTTTGCTTCCTCCTCGCCTGGTCCGGCCATGACTCGTCGGCAGCGGAGCACCGGGTACGGGTCGTCGTCTCTTTCAGCATTCTGGGGGACATCGCGCAGCAAATCGGCGGCAGCGACGTCGCGGTGACGAGCCTGATCGGCCCCGATTCCGATGCCCATGTCTTCGAGCCCAGCCCGGATCAGGCGCGGGTTCTCGCGAGCGCCCAGCTCTTCATCGTCAACGGCCTCGGCCTCGAGGGATGGGAGACCCGCCTCGTCCAATCCGCCCAATACCGCGGCCCGGTCGTCGTCGCCAGCGACGGCGTCACCCCGATCGAAGCCAACGAGCCCGGGACGGCCACTCCGGCGCCCGATCCGCACGCCTGGCAAGATGTAAAGAACGCGGAGGTCTACGCCGCCAATATTGCCCGGGCCTTAGAGGGCGTCGATCCGGCGCACGGCGAAGCCTATCGCGGCCGCTTCGATCGCTATCGGGCCCAGCTTGAAGCGCTCGACCGCCAGGTGCGCGCGGAGCTGTCCGCGATCCCTGCACTGAAGCGGCGGGTGATCACCACGCACGACGCGTTTGCCTATTACGGCAAAACTTATGGCGTCACCTTTCTTGCGCCGGAAGGGCTCAGCACCGATAGCGAGCCCTCGGCGGAGGCCATTGCCAAGCTGATCCGGCAGATCCGCCGTGAGGGAATCAAGGCGTTATTTCTCGAAAACATCTCCGATCCGCGGCTCATGGAGGCGCTTGCCCGCGAGACCGGCGCCACGCTCGGTCCGCTGCTTTTTTCCGACGCCCTGTCGCGGTCGGACGAGCCCGCCTCGAGCTACACGAAAATGGTCGAATACAACACCGCTGCCCTTAAGGAAGGGATGCTCAAGAACTAACGCGGGCGGCGACCGAGATGCGGTCGAAATCGGCGGCGATCCGCACCGTCGGGAAGAGGCGGGCGGCTTCCGCGAGGATCTCCTCGGTTTTGTAGCGGCCGGAAATGTGGGTCAGCAGCAATTCGCCGACATCGGCCTCGCGGGCGAGCCGGGCCGCTGCCGCGGCGGTGAGATGCCCGCGCGAGCGGGCGAGTGCGGCGTCGCGTTCGAGAAAGGTCGCCTCGATCACCAGCGCATCGGCTCGGCGCAGCGGCTCGATCAGCGAAAAAATCTCTTCGGTATCGCCGACCACGGCGAGCTTGACGCCGGCAACGGCCGGGCCTTGCACCATCTCTGGCGAGATGTGACGAGCGTCGGCGAGCACCACCGTGCGACCCTGCGCGAGCGCGGCGCGTTCCGGTCCCTCCGGCACGCCGAGCGCATCGAGACGGTCGGGCAGCAGCGGCCGGCGCGCCTGCTCCTCGAAGAGGTAGCCGAGACTCTCGGTTCCGCGATGGGCCACCGGGAAGGCGGCGAGGCGCCAGCCCGGTCGGGTGAGCACAGGACCCGGCGCCGCGGCGCACAATCGATAGCCGGCTTGGCACTCGGACCCGATCGTGTCGGAGAGATAACGGCGGGCGAAGGCAACGGTCTCGCTGCTGCCGATGATCTCGATCGTGCCCTCGAGCTGGTAGAGCTGGCGCGTGGCGAGGAGGCCTGCGAGCCCCGCCACGTGGTCGAGGTGCAGGTGGGTCAGCAATACGTGGCCCAGCCCACGAAACCCGAGCTGGGCGCGCATCAGCTGCCGTTGAGTCCCTTCGCCGCAATCGACGAGGAACCGAGCCGGCCCGCAGAGAACCAGCGACGCCGGCGAGCCCCGCTCGGCGGAGGGCACCGCCGCGGCGGTGCCGAGAAAGACGAGATCGAACATGCGGCCTGCCGAAATTCAACGTTGGGGAGGAAATGCTGGGTGAATGCATAAGACGGTCCAGGGCATATGGTGTCGAGGGCCGGTCGCTTGCCGGGGGGATTGCGATGTATCGTGTGGTCTACTGGACCGGAGTGACGCTGTTCGTCGTCTGGAGCGTATTCTCCGCCTATAGCGCGCTCAACGGCCTATAAACTTCGGCGTGGGCCTGACGGGGCGCGGGGAACAGCTCTCCCGTCCACCCGAGCAGCCGGTAGCCGAGAAGGCCGGCCCATTCCTTCCCGGCGAGAGTCGCAGCGCTGAGCCCGTCGAGGAGATTGAAATTGGCCCGCAGCCCGGTCCTCGGATCAACTCTGAAGTCGACCGGGTAAGAGATCACCGGCCAGTCAACCGCGCGGAACGACGCGACCGCGCGCGGCATATGATACGCCGAGGTCACGAGAACCCAGGTCTCGGCGGGCGCCGGCCGGATCAGCTGCTTGGCGAAGACGGCGTTCTCGTGGGTGCTGCGCGACCGCTCTTCGAGGATGATCCGTGTGGAGGGGATCCCTTCCTCGAGCACAAAGCCCGATGTCGCACGCGACTCGGCGAATCCGATCGGGAAGAAGCCGCCCTCGCCGCCGACAAGCGCGAGCTTTGCCTCGGGGTGCTGCCGGGCCAGCGTCACTCCGGCGAGCACCCGAGCGATGGAGCTGCCGAACATTGTTTCGCCGTAAGCGAGCGAAATCCCAGGATCGACTGCGCCTCCGAGCACAAGGATGCCGTCGATCCGGTCCGGCAGGGCGGGAGGCCGCGGAAATCGCTGCTCCAGAACCAGCATCATGGCGGAGCCGATCGGTGCGACAGCGAGCAACAGGAAGCTGATCGCGGAGAGGGCGATCAGCATCCTGCCGCGCCGGCGGCCAAACAGAGCCAAGAGGATGCCGGCGAGCAGGCACAGCAACAATAGATTGCCGGGTTGCAGCAGCGCCCAGACCAGCTTGCCGAAGATGAACGTCACCTCATCCCCTGTCGTAGAGAAATGTCCCGGCGGAAATCCCGTGCCGGCGACACCGCCACGGGCCTATGATGCTGCATCCGGCATCTCAGCGAGCGGGTTCATGCCATGAGCGACATTCAGCATTACATCGACGGCAAGCGCGTCGACGGGATCGGCGCGCGCTGGGGCGAGGTCTACAACCCGGCGACCGGCGAGCGGACTGGCCTCGTCGCCTTCGCCGGCGCTGGCGAGGTCGACCGGGCAGTGCGGGCTGCGGCCGCGGCGTTTCCGGCCTGGGCAGCTACACCGCCGCTCACCCGCGCGCGCATCCTGTTCAAGTTCCGCGAGCTCCTCGACCGCGAAGCCGGCGCCCTGGCGCGGCTGATCACCGAGGAGCACGGCAAGGTCCTGTCCGACGCCCAGGGCGAGGTGACGCGGGGCACCGAGGTGGTCGAGTTCGCCTGCGGCATCCCGCATCTCCTCAAAGGTGAGTTTACCGAGCAGGTCGGCCGCGGCGTCGACAGCTGGTCGGTGCGCCAGCCGCTCGGTGTGTGCGTCGGCATCACCCCGTTCAATTTCCCGGCGATGGTGCCGATGTGGATGTTCCCGGTGGCGCTCGCCTGCGGCAACACGTTTGTTCTCAAGCCGTCCGAGCGCGACCCCTCCGCGGGCTGCCGCATCGCCGAGCTCTTGACCGAGGCCGGTCTGCCGCCCGGCGTCTTCAATGTCGTCAACGGCGACAAGGAGGCGGTCGACGCGCTGTTGCATCACCCGGAGGTGGCCGCCGTCAGCTTTGTCGGCTCGACGGCGATCGCCCAGTACATTTACGCGACCGCCGCGCAGAGCGGCAAGCGCGTGCAGGCGCTGGGCGGCGCCAAGAACCACATGGTGGTAATGCCCGACGCCGACCTCGACCAGGCGACCGACGCGCTGATGGGTGCGGCCTACGGATCCGCCGGCGAACGCTGCATGGCGGTATCGGTCGCGGTCGCGGTCGGCGGGGTCGGCGACAGGCTCCTCGACAAGCTGGTGCCGCGCGTGCGCGCGCTCAAAGTCGGGCCCGGCACCGACTCCGAGGCGGAAATGGGGCCGCTCGTCACCCGCCAGCATCTCGACCGGGTGCGCTCCTATGTCGATCTCGGCCTCCAGGAAGGGGCGAAGCTCGTGGTCGACGGCCGCGGCCTCAAACTGCAGGGCTACGAGAACGGCTTC
>DATEQL010000577.1:0-8213 GCA_035272665.1 Allostellaceae bacterium | reverse complement strand
TTCGGATTCCGCACGGCACGGCTGACACCTGCCGCCGTCTTGGCAGGGCGAATATCCGACCCATATAGCAAAGCCGGTGACAATTGTCAATTACAGAATTGCTAACGTGGATATGAGAAACCTATCAGCCGAAGGCAACGGCCACCAGATCCGGTTTTTTATCCGGGCGTCCTTCGAGCCGTCAAACACACCCTGAAAATCCGCCAAAACGGCGTCCCGATAGCGAGTAATGAATTGATATACATTGGAATTTTCGTTAACGCAGGCGTTTTTCTCCCTGAGTTTCCCGTGCGGCAGGGAAGATTCGCGCGGTTTGGCTTCCCTGCCGGTTTCCGCTCACCGGGTTGCATCTCGCATCGGGAAGCTGTTCCGTAGCGCCAGGTGGAGCAGCTCGGGGAAAGCGATGCGGGCGATCGTGGCACTCTATCTGGTCATCGGGGTCGTGCTGCTGGCGATCGGCTTTCTGCTGCCGGGCCCGTGCCCGAACCGCAACACCGATGTCGTCAGCAACATTGTCTTCGCCCTGACTTGGCCCGTGGGGCTCTATGCCGAGGTGTACCAAGGCCAATTGTCGGCCGAGCAGTGGCTGCACGGGCAAGCCTGCGAAGGCGGCGGCAAGCTCGGGGAGAAGAAGCCGGTCCCGGATTAAGCGCCCCGCCTCTTATGTCGATTTAAGCAATGCGAGCGCGTGCGGCTGAGTTCCGCTGCCGATCCGCTGCCAACCCCGTTCCGGCACCCCAAAATGCACCAGATTTCCGCTGTCGGCCGGATCGGCTAAATCGGGCTCAACGGATTGATTACAAATAGATTCTTGACCCTGACCGGACAAATTTTGGCGGCGAAAACGCTTTTTTCCGCTGCCGACAGGGGAATTGCGACGGCTTTGGCATCGTCGGGGCCAGCGGATGAAGCGAGCGGATCCGGGCTGCCCGGAATCAACTCTCGCCCGGTCTCGAAACTTGCCTGGCGGGCGTCAGGATCAGCACGGCGACGCCGTCGCCGCGCCGTCGCCGCCGGCTCGGCGATCGCGGTCTCGGATGGCGTCGACGCCAAAGATCGCCGCCGTGCTGGCGGGATCGATGCGTTGCTCGGCGAGGTCGCGCGCAACCGAGAGGGGATCGCGTGCTGAAGGCGGGCCATAGCCGCCCGCACCTGGGGTGATGATTTCGATCGTGTCGCCGGCGCGCAAGGTGCCGCTTCCCTCGACGAACGGCTCGACACCCTCGCCGAACCGGAAGGCGCCACGTCCGCCTGGATGACCACCATCCAGACCCCAGGGCGGGGTCAACAGGCGCGAGCCGTCGAGCCGCAAACGGCATTCCGCCTCGGCGCGGTACACCCGCCGCAATCCCATGCCGCCGCGGAACCGGCCGGCGCCGCCCGAGCCGTCGACCAGCTCGTAGCGCAGCACGGTCAGCGGATATTCGACCTCGAGCGCTTCGACCGGCAGGTTCGAGGTGTTGGTCATGTGAACATGGACGCCGTCGAGCCCATCCTTCCCAGCGCGCGCGCCGGAGCCGCCGCCGATGGTTTCGAGATAGACCCAGAGACGCCCGTCCGCGGGGTCGATCCCGGCGAAGCTCGCCGTCGTGCACGAACCGTTGCCGGCGGCGATGCACCGTTCCGGTGCGGCTTGCGCCAAGGCGCCGATCACCAGATCGGCGGCGCGCTGACAGGTGCTGGTGCGGCCGTTGACCGCGGCCGGATGGGTCGCGTTCATGACCGTGCCCAGCGGTGCGGTCACCGTGATCGGGCGGGCGAGGCCGGAGTTGGGCAGGATCGTCGGATCGACCACCGCCTTGACCGCGTAATAGACGCTCGACAGGAGTGCGGTGTAGATCATGTTGATCCCGGCGCGCACCTGCGGCGGGCTGTCGAAGTGCAGCCGCATCTCGTCGCCGGCAATCGTGATCTCGACCGACACGTCGAGCGCACGGCCGAGCTCGGGACTGTCATAGGTGTCGGCGAAGCGGTAAGTGCCGTCGGGCAGTGCCGCAATGCCGGCCCGCATCTTGCGCTCGGCGTAATCTTGCAGCGCATCGCCGACCGCGAGCACGGTATCGGCGCCGTATTTGCCGCACAACGCCTGCATGCGCCGGATGCCGAGCCGATTTGCCGCCATCTGCGCCCGCAGGTCCGACAGCCGCTCGCGCGGGACCTGGCAATTGAGCAGGATCAACTCCTGCACGTCGCTCTGCAGTTTGCCGGCGCGATAAAGGCGGATCGGCGGAATGCGCAGCCCCTCCTGATAGATGTGGGCATGGCCGCGATCGGCGAAGTCCGCGTGATGCGCGGTGTTGACCGCCCAGGCCACGATGCGATCATCGACGAAGATCGGCTCGCCGAGCACGATGTCGGGCAGGTGAGTGCCGCCGCCGGCATAGGCGTCGTTGCCGATGAAGACGTCGCCTGGCTGCATCGTGTCGATCGGGTGGCGCTTCAGAATCGCGGGGATGATGCCGATGAAGCTGCCGAGATGCATCGGGATGTGCTCGGCCTGGCACAAGGTCGTGCCGCGCGTGTCAAAGAGCGCGGTCGAACAGTCGCGCCGTTCCTTGATGTTCGTCGAAAAACTGGCGCGGACCAGAGCTTCGCCCATCTCCTGGACGATCGAGGAGAGCGCGCTGCCGATCACCTCGACCGTGATCGGATCAATGCTCATGACAGCTCCAACAGCAAATTGAGGTATGGGTCGACGGTGGCGTGAGTGCCCGGCACGATCAAGGTCGTTGCATCCATTTGCTCGACGATCGCGGGCCCCTCGATGCGATTGCCGGCGGCAAGCCCGTCGCGGTCGTAAATACGACAGGAAACGAAGCCACCGACTTCCGGGAGCCACACATCGCGGCGACCACGCTCGGCGCCGCGCGGGTCGGGACCAGCCTCGGCGGTCGGTCGCAGCTCGGCCTTGCGCACGATGCCGGTCGCCTCGGCGCGAAACGTTACCAGCTGCATCGGGTCGTCCTCGGCGACAAAGCCATAAAGCCGCTGGTGCGCGGCGGCAAAGCCGGCGGCCAGACCATCGATCGTCGCCCTGGTCACGGGGCCGGCGGGCAGCGGCACGGAAAGCTCGTAATTCTGGCCGGCATAGCGCATGTCGACCATCAGCGCGACGCGCCGGGCATTGGCTTCTATGCCCCCCTCGGCGAACCACGCCTCGCAGCGCCGGCGCAGCCCTGCAACAATCACTTCAACCTCGCTGATTGCCGCCGAGGATAGGGCCAGCAGCCGGGTCGCCGCGAAATCGGCGCGCAAATCGGCAAGGAGCAGCCCCATCGCACAAAGGATGCCGGGGTTGCGCGGCACCAGGATCCGGCGGATGTCGAGCTCGACGGCAAGCCGTGCCGCGTGCAGCGGTCCGGCGCCGCCGAACGCCACCAGGGTATAATCGCGCGGATCATGGCCCCGCTGAACGCTGATGACGCGGATCGCCCGTGCCATGTTGGCGGTAACCACGGAAATGATCCCCTGGGCGGTGGCGAGCGCATCCATGCCCAGCGTTGCCGCGAGCCGGTCGATCGCTGCCCTTGCGAGGTCCCTGCGCACCCCCATGCGACCGCCCAGCAGATATGCCGGGTTCAAGGTCTGCAAGACGACATTGGCGTCGGTGACGGTTGCTTCGTCATTGCCGCGGTCGTAGCAGGCCGGGCCCGGATCGGCACCGGCGCTGCGCGGCCCGACCTTGAGCAGCCCACCGGTGTCGACGAATGCGACGGAGCCGCCGCCGGCGCCGACCGTATGGATGTCGAGCATCGGGGCCTTGATCGGATAGCCGTGCACGACCGCCTCCCGGGCGAGCCGCACCTCGCCCCCCTGCATCAGGGCGACATCGGTCGACGTGCCGCCCATGTCGAAGGTGATCACATCGTCAACCCCGGCGAGCCGCGCCGTCACCTGGGCGCCGACCACGCCGGTGCTCGGCCCCGACAACACCGTGCGCACCGGAAGCCGCGCCGCCGTGTCAAACCCGATCACGCCGCCATTGGACTGGGTCAGATGCGGTCTCGCGGTAACACTAAGCGCTGCCAGCCGGTCGGCAACGCCGCCAATGTACCGGGCGATAACGGGCCCGAGATAAGCGTTCACCACAGTTGTCGACAGCCGCTCGTATTCGCGGAACTCGGGCGCCACCTCGTGCGAGGCGCAGGCGAAGGCCTCGGGGAATTCCTCGCTGACGATGCGACAAGCCGCCGCCTCATGCGCGGGGTCGAGGAAGCTGTAGAGAAAGCAGACGGCAACCGCTTCGACCCCGGCGGTCCGCAATCTGCGGACTGCGTTGCGCACCGCGACTTCGTCGAGGGCAGTTTCGACCCGCCCGTCGTGGCGCAGCCGCTCCGGCACTTCGAGGCGCAGCGCTCGCTCGACGAGCACAGGCGGTTTGTCGGCCTGAAGATCGTAAAGGTCGGGCCTTCTTTGCCGCCCGATTTCGAGCAGGTCGCGAAAGCCGTCACTGGTGATCAAACCGGTCGGCGCGCCGCGATGTTGAATCAGCGCATTCGTCGCCACTGTCGTCCCGTGGCCGAAATAAGTGACATCGCTCGCCTGCGCGGGGATCTGGGCGAGCGCCTCGCTGACCCCCTCTATGACCGCGTGCGCGGGATCGGCCGGGGTCGACGAGACCTTCCAGACCGCGATGCGGCCACTGGCCTGGTCGAACAGGCAAACATCGGTGAAGGTGCCGCCGGAATCGACGCCGATCCGCCACGCCATACGCCGGTTCCCCCCTCTTTTGCTGATCCGATACTCATAATCCCGGGGCCTGGCCAACCTCGCAACCAGGGAGCGGCCTTATGCCATGGCACGTCCTTTGCTAGACGTTTTGTCAAGATTTGCGCGAGCAGACCGATAACGGGGCGCGGGGGATCTCATGGCAATTATCGAGGCAGAACCTTACCCGATCGATCTCGATCCGGCGCGGGCGGGCCTCGTGATCATCGACATGCAGCGCGATTTCCTCGAGCCCGGTGGGTTCGGCGCGGCACTCGGCAACGACGTTTCGTTGTTGCGCCGGACCATTGCGCCGACCAGACGCCTCCTCGACAGCGCACGAGGCGCGGCGTTGACCATCATCCACACCCGCGAGGGTCATCGCCCCGACCTTGCGGATTTGCCGCCGGCGAAGAAGGCGCGAGGCAGGCTTGCCGCCGGCATCGGCGACCCGGGTCCGATGGGCCGCATCCTGGTGCGCGGGGAGCCCGGACATGACATCATCCCCGAACTGTACCCGCGGCCGGGCGAACCCGTCGTCGACAAGCCGGGCAAGGGCGCATTTCACGCCACCGACCTCGACGCGATGCTGAAGAACCGCGGCATCGCCCAGCTGATCATCTGCGGGGTTACCACCGAGGTCTGTGTCAATACGACGGTGCGCGAAGCAAACGACCGCGGCTACGACTGCGTCGTCGTCGCCGATTGCGTCGGCTCGTATTTCCCGGAGTTTCAAGAGATGGGGCTGCGCATGATCAAGGCGCAAGGCGGTATCTTTGGCTGGGTCGCAACGTCCGACGCCGTCATTGCCGCGCTCCCCACCGCCGCTTCTTGAGGAGAGACACGATGAATACGGCAGCCGTGTCGCCGCGCTGGTGGGTTCCGGGCGATTGGAACGGCTTCTTCGGTCTGTTCACCAACGTCGTCCTCAACGTCATCGTGCTGACCGGATTGTGCCTGCATGTCGTCAACCTGCCGGCCGACATCGTCTATGGCCGCATCCTCCCCGCACTCGGCATCGCACTGCCGCTCGGCAACCTCTACTACGCCTACCTTGCCTGGCGGCTGGCCAAAAGCGAGGGGCGGAGCGATGTGACGGCGATGCCGTATGGGCC
This sequence comes from Allostellaceae bacterium, assembly GCA_035272665.1. Lineage (GTDB taxonomy): Bacteria > Pseudomonadota > Alphaproteobacteria > ATCC43930 > CGMCC-115725 > AP-15. The sequence continues at coordinate 2,391 of DATEQL010000577.1, read as the reverse complement.
GAGCGTGCCGCACATGTTCATCGTCGTTTTCCTGATCATGCTGCCGATCTATCTGAAGACGAAGGACCCGGTGCTGGCCTGGCAGTCCGGCCTCGTCTGGTGCCTCGTCATCGGCGTCATCGTGCTGCTGGGCGCCTTCGTCGGACCGACGGTGCGAAAATATACGCCGCGCGCCGCCATGCTCGGCACCCTCGCCGGCATCTCGATCGCCTTCATCTCGATGCGCCCAGCCTTCCTCGGCTGGGAAGACCCGTGGCTCTTCATGGGCTCGTTGACCATTGTGCTGGTCAGCTGGATGGCCGGCGTCCGGCTGCCCTACGGCCTGCCCGGCGGCCTCGCTGCGGTGGTTCTGGGCACGGTGCTGGCCTGGTTGGCCAAGCTCGTTCATCTCGATGAGTTGATGCAGCCGGCGGAGGTCGTTTCTGCCTTCAGCCAGTTCGGGCTGCGGCTGCCCTACCCGTCGACAGACTTCGCCAAGGCGCTCGGTGACATCGGACCGCTGCTCGTCACCGCGGTACCCCTCGGCATCTACAACTTTACCGAAGGCATGAACAACGTCGAGAGCGCCGCTGCGGCCGGAGATGATTACAGTCTGCGCCAGATCTTGCTGGCCGACGGCACCGGGGCGATCGTCGGTGGGTTGCTGGGCAGCCCGTTCCCGCCGGCGGTCTATATCGGCCATCCCGGTTGGAAGGCGGTTGGCGGCCGGATCGGCTACTCGCTCGCGACCGGTGTCGTCATCGGTGTGGTGTGCTTTCTGGGGTTGACAGCCCTGTTGCTGGCGATCATTCCGCTGGTCGCGATCCTGCCGATCCTGCTCTATATCGGCCTCGTCATCGGCGCCCAGGCGTTCCAGGCGTCGCCATCACGGCACGCCCCCGCGATCGTGCTGGCAATTCTGCCGAATGTCGCTGCCTGGGCGCAAACCCTGATCGACGGAGCGCTCGGCGCTGCCGGCACTTCCGCCGAACAAATCGGCATGGCCAAGCTCGGCGCCACCGGCGTCGTCTACCACGGCATGGCTCTCCTCGGCGGCGGCGCAGTGCTCGCCGGCTTGATCCTCGGCGCCATCGCCGCCTTCATCATCGACCGGAAGTTCGAGTGGGCGGCGCTCTTTGCCGCCACCGGCGCCGTATTGTCATTTTTCGGTTTCATCCACGGCACCTCGCTCGGCATCGGGAGCTCGATTGGAGTGGCGGTAGGCTATCTGATCGTCGCCGGCGTCTGTTTTGCGCTCAGCCGACAGAGCTATGCAGCACCGATAGTCTTGGCCGAGGAAGCGGCAGCGGAAGACTGACGGGCCGGCTCAGAACTCCATGTCGAGTTCCTCGAGCTCCTCGGGCTCGAGCATCGCGGCCGCACGCCAAGCAACCATGTCCGGCAGCGCCATGATGCGCTCGCAATAGCCGGCACAATCGCGGTCAAGCTTCACGTCGTAGGTCAGAAACCGCGTGACCACCGGCGCGTACATCGCTTCCGCCATGGTCAAAGTCCCAAAGAGATAGGGACCACGATGAGCTGTGAAACACTCGTGCCAGATCGCGCTGATGCGGTCGATATCGGCCTGAGCTCCCGACCACACCTTGAATCCCGGATGGCTGGCCTTGAGGTTCATAGGGAGCGCCGACCGCAAATTTGTGAAGCCGGAATGCATTTCCCCGCAGATCGAGCGGCAGCGGGCGCGGGCCGCGCGGTCGGCCGGCAGCAGACCCGCCTTTGGCCTCACCTCGTTGAGATATTCGGCGATCGCGAGCGTGTCCCAGATCCTGACGCCCTCGTGCGTCAGGCACGGCACCAGGATCGACGGGGACAGCAGCAACAGCTCGGCGCGATTCGCCGGATCGTCCGCCGGCACCGCCTGTTCGACGAATTCCAAGCCGGCCATTCTGCACAGCAGCCAACCGCGAAGCGACCAGGAGGAATAATTCTTGCTGCTGATGGTAAGAATGGTCTCGGTCATCGGCATGCTCCTTCACCCCGCGCACATGCAGCACCCATGCCAGCTCTGCGAAGCGGTTTCCGAGACGCCGCAGCGCCGAGGATGCATCGACTCGATCGATAAAAGCCAGTATCCTTTGGATTTTCACCGTCATCCGGTGACGCCCAATGATCTATCAGAATTTTCAGGCTTATTCCGACATCACAGGACCGGTTCGGGCAATTGCCGATATGGCTGCGACGGCACTTGCGCGATCACTTCCTGGACTGTCGCGCAATGGGTTCCATCGAGCTGGCGCAGCCATTTGCGAGCTCGTTGCACGCGCGGGGTTGAGCCACCAACGGCCTGCCTTCGGGATTGACACCGTCGATATCGGCGGCCGGACCGTCGCGGTGCGCGAGACGGCAGTTCATCGGACACCGTTCTGCACCCTGCTGCATCTTGAAAAAGAC
>DATEQL010000576.1:0-3887 GCA_035272665.1 Allostellaceae bacterium | reverse complement strand
GCGATCGAGCAATTGATGGTCGACATCGACGAAGTCATACCGGGGACGGTGGACGAGGTAGACGGTCGGGTCACGTTCGCCGAAACAGCGAGCGCGCAGAATTATGGCATCGTCGATGAGATTGCCGAACGGGCGCTGCTGTCTGGTGCGAGCGTACTCGGAGTGCGCAAGGAGGACATCCCCGGCCGCGCTTCGCTCGCCGCGATCCTGCGCTACCCGATCTAGATATCGTGCCGGGGCGGGTCGAGGGCCGCTCGCCCTGACATAAAGGAGAGCCGTCATGCCAAGCTGCTCCCTATCGCGTGTGGAGGATTGGCCGAGCTTGCCGCCGGCGGCTTGGGACGAGACCCGCGCCACGCTCCACATGTGGACGCAAATCATCGGTAAGATCCGCCTGGCGCAGGCGCCGATGATCAATCACTGGTGGCAGGTGCCGCTCTACGTTACCAGCCGTGGCCTGACCACCTCGCCGGTCCCCTATGGGGCGCGCGCTTTCCAGATCGACCTCGACTTTATCGAGCACAGGCTACGGATCAGCATCGACGACGGCAGGCGCGAGGGATTCGCCTTGCGCCCTCGATCTGTCGCCGATTTCCATGCCGAGCTGATGGGCCGAATGCGCTCGCTCGGTTTCGATGTGCGGATTTGGACCATGCCCTGCGAGATCGAGCATCCGATCCGCTTCGAGGAGGATCATCGGCATGCCGCCTATGACCCCGAATTCGCCAACCGCTTCTTGCGCGTTCTGGTCCAAGCCGACCGGGTGCTGACCACGTTCCGCGCGCGCTTTTTGGGCAAGGTCAGCCCAGTCCATTTCTTCTGGGGCAGCTTCGATCTGGCGGTCACTCGATTTTCGGGACGACGGGCGCCGGCGCATCCGGGCGCCCCCAACGTCGCGGACAAGGTGACGCGCGAAGCGTATTCGCACGAAGTCAGCAGCGCCGGCTTTTGGCCGGGTGCCGCGGGCGTCTCCCAGCCCGTCTTTTACGCCTATGCCTATCCCGAGCCTGCTGGGTTTGCACAGGCGGCCGTGGCACCCGTTGCGGCTTCGTACAGCAGCGCCTTCCACGAATTTCTGCTGCCCTATGACGCCGTAAGGCAGGCAGCCGCGCCGGACGATCTCCTCCTCGAATTCCTGCAGAGCACCTATGAAGCAGCGGCTGATCTTGGACGATGGGACCGGGCTGCGTTGGAGCGAGCGTCATGAATGGCTGGACGGAGACCTGGCGGGGCATCGTTTCGCCCTGGGAATGCGACACGACCGAGCATTTCACGATCGCCTATTATTTCGATCGCTTGGCCGATGCGGCGTCGATAATGGCCGAGAGCCTCGGATTGGCCGACATATCGCGATCGGCCGGCCGCAGCTTTGACGTGCGGTTTGTGCGCGAGCTGCGCGCCGGCGCCAGCTTTCACGTCTTGAGCGCTCCGATCGCGCTCGACGAAGCCTCTCTTCGCCTCGGTCATCAGTTCGTCGACTCGGCAAGTGGCGAGGTCACGGCCTGGGTCCAGGAGACGCTTGCCATCGCCGGGACCTCGTTGTCACGCGAAACCCGCGACGCGATCGGCCGGCGTTTGTTGCCCTGGCCGGGCCCCGCGGTCGAACGACGGCCCGAGCCCAGCACGACCGAAGGGTTCCTTCCGACGGCCCGCGACCGCGTCAAGCCGATGGATATCGACCCGGTCGGAAATTTCGGGCTCGCGGCGTTTGTCCAGCGGTTCACCGCCGGCTGCGTCCAGGCGCTCGCGGCGATCGGCGTGACGACAACCTATGTCCAGGCCGAACGGCGAGGCTACTCGACCTTCGAGCTCGCTTTGCAGGTGACCGCGTACCCGCGACTGGGAAGCCCGGTTCTGGTCGAAACCGGTATCGTGCATCTCGGCAATTCGTCGATCCGGCTCCTGCATAGGATGTGCAGCCCCGCCGACGGCAGCGAATTCGCCCGGCTCGGACAGTTCGGGGTCCAGCTCGACCTCGACACGAGACGGCCGGCCGGACTGCCAGAGGCGCTCCGATCGGCCGCGGAGCGGCTCTTGGTCCCCGTCACGTAGCCGGGCTCGTCACTGCAAGCAGCACTTCTTGAATTTCTTGCCGCTACCGCAGGGGCAGGGGTCGTTGCGGCCGATTCCCTTGAATGGGTTATGGTATGGCTCGCTGAGGAGGCAATCGAGTTCGTCCAGTTGCCGCCACTCCTCCCGGTCCTCGCTGTGCGGCTCTCCGAAGCAGTGCCATCCGGACAACTCTTCGACAGTGTTACCAAGAAGGGTATATTCGTCGTCGCCGGGTCGCCACGGTTCGCCCGGCCGCTCAATGCCGCGTTTCAAATCCCGTTCGAAATCATCGAAGCCGAGCAAGTACGGGTCGATGAAGCCTCGCTCGAAGGCCCGCTTGACCAGAACCCTCAACTCGCCAAGGCCGAGCATGGCAATCGCACTTTGCCAGCCGAACCAGACGTAGCAGTTGCGTTGCGGCCGCAGTTCGTTGAAGGCGTCGCGGAGAAAGCGCCCGGCAAGATGCCGATCGAGTTCTTCGCGCAAGGTGATCATGGCGATGGCCTCGCACATGCGAGACCGGATGAACTCCTCGGCATCGGGATCGAGAATGATGTCGTAAAGCGGCTGAGGGTCGCCGGCAAAGACCGCAGCCATGACACGGTGGCTGGTCGAGGCGGTCGCATCACCGAAGATCGCATCGGCTTCATCAGCCGGACACCGGAGCAGACGCGCCAGCGGTATGTAAGCGGTCCTCTCTCGCCACTCCCCGAGCAGATGAAAAACGAAAAAGAGCAGGGTCGAGTTTCCCCGTGCGGCCGGCTCCCGACCGAGGTAGTCTTCGATCACCCCAAGAAACTTCGGAAGCAGCTCCTCGCGTTGCGCGGAGGCAGCTTGCAACGCCTCTGTTGGCAGACCCGCGGCGTGGGTCAGCTCGTGCAGGATCGCCTCTGCATCCATCGACATCGCCTCCCCCGGAATTGCCCTCGCAATCTAGCGGACCGCAATGCGGCGTCGATTGCCCGCTTTGGGACGGGTCTGGCACCAGCATTTCTGGGGGATCGGCAACATCAATGTCGCCCTCAACGTCCTTGCAGCCGGGCGCCGAAGACGAATCGCGCCTCAGGAACACCGCGGGCTCGCGCGCCCGCAAACAGCGCAGCAGAAACGGTCCGCGGGCATCGCGATTGCAACCCTTTGGACTACATAATGTCCATGCTCACCCCAGACCCGCGCCCGACCTTAGAGGCGCCCGACGACGATCCTTATCTGTGGCTCGAAGAGATCGACGGAGAGCGTGCGCTCGCTTGGGTCGAGACCCAGAACGCCGCGACCCTGGCGCGCTTCGGCGATGCGCGCTTCGCGGCCGATCGCGATATGCTCGCGGCTATTTTCGACCGGCCCGACAATATCCCCCTGATCGGAAGGCGCGGCACAAGGGTCTTCAATTTCTGGAAGGACGCCTCGCATCCACGCGGGCTATGGCGAGCAACGACGCTCGACAGCTACCGCGGCGAGGCGCCGGAGTGGGAAGTCCTGCTCGACCTCGACGCGTTGGCGGCAAGGGAGGGCGAAGACTGGACGTGGAGCGGGGCCGCGACGATCCCCGGCACGCACGACCGCGCTATTCTGATGCTGTCGCGCGGCGGGGCAGATGCGGTGGTGCTGCGCGAATTCGACCTGGCTGCGCATGATTTCACTCCCGGGGGTTTCACCCTGCCGGAGGCCAAGGGCGGAGCCGCCTGGCTCGATCGTGACACCCTGTTGCTGTCCTCGGCACTGGGCCAGGGGATGGCCACCCATTCGGGCTATGCACGCACCGTGCGGCTGTGGCAGCGGGGGACCGACCCGTTCAGCGCCCCGGTCATTTTCGAGACGCGGCCCGAATGCATGGC
>DATEQL010000575.1:0-2640 GCA_035272665.1 Allostellaceae bacterium | reverse complement strand
GGCCTGGGTCAGCGCGGCCACGATCCCGCAGCAAAGATAAAAAAAGAGATAGCGCCCACGCCCGAGCACGTCCTCGATATTGTTGCCGAAGATCCACAGGAACAGCATGTTGCCGATCAGGTGGAACCAGCCGCCGTGCAGGAACATGCTGGTCACCAGTGTCGCCCATGCGGGCACGACCTGGTAGGCGCGTGGCGGATGCCAAAGGCCGAACAGCTCGGCCGGTATCATCCCATAACCATACAAGATCGCGCGCTCGTTTTGGCCGAGCTGCCAGAGGAACGCGCCGATGCACAGGCCGATCAGCAAATAGTTGACGAGCGGCTCGCGGCGGGTCGGATTGTCGTCATAGAGCGGAACGGCGAAGATCATGACGAGCGATCGCGATGATGCCGCGCCGCTCCGAGCAGCGGAACCGGCCGCTCGCTAGGAGCCGACGAGACCCAGCTGCGGGCTCGACGGCTCGGCGAAGCGGCGCTTAGGGATGCGGCCGGCGAGACGCGCGAGACGCCCGCCTTCGACCCCGGCGCGCATCGCCGCCGCCATCCGTAAAGGGTCGTGCGACCTGGCGATGGCGGTATTGACCAGCACCGCGTCGCAGCCGAGCTCCATCGCCAGAGCGGCGTCCGACGCCGTGCCGATACCGGCATCGAGCACCACCGGGACCGGGCTGCGCGAGCAGATCAGCTCGATTGCCGCCGGATTCGCGATCCCCATGCCCGAGCCGATCAGCGAGCCCAGCGGCATCACCGCGGCGCAGCCCACGTCGGCCAGCTTCTGGCAGGTCACCGGATCCTCGTTGCAATAGGGCAATACGGTGAAGCCCTTACGCACCATTTCCTCGGCGGCCTGCACGAGCTGCTCGACGTCGGGGTAGAGCGTCTCGCGGTCACCGATCAGCTCGAGCTTCACCCATGCCGTGTCTAGTGCCTCCCGGGCGAGTTCGGCGGTCAGAACAGCGTCGCGCACGGTGGCGCAGCCGGCCGTATTTGGTAACAGCCGATAGCGTCCGCCGAGCAGGTCCACCAGACTCTCGGCGTAGCCTTCGAGGCTGATCCGCCGGATCGAGACCGTGACGATTTCTGCTCTGCTCGCCTCGAGGCAGTCGAGCAGTGTCTGCTGGTTCGGATAACCGGCGGTGCCGACGAGTAGCCTCGAGGAGAGAGCAGTGCCGGCGATTGATAGCGGGTCGGTCATCGGGTGAAATCCTAAGAAGTTGCGTCAGCCACCGGAAAACGGGCGCACGATCTCGATATCGTCGCCGGGCGAGAGAGGTCTCGAGGGCCACTCCGACCGGCGCACGACTGTGCCGTTGACAGCGACGGCGAGAAACCGCGCGGCGGGATCAACACCACGGACGATGAGCAGTTCAGAGACGGTCGTCACTGCGACGTCCTCCTCGACGCCGTTGATCCGCAGCCGCGTCATCGCGCCCCTGCCGCGATCGCCAAGCCCGACCTGCCGGCGACATCAGGCCGAGCGTTGACGAAACGTTCCGGTGTGAACGGTTGCACGCTGTCGGGCAAGCGGCCTGTCAACAAGTAGGCGCTGATCGATTGGGCCGTCACTGGCGTCAGCAAGATCCCATTGCGATGGTGTCCGGTCGCCATCACAAGCCGGTCGATCCCGCTCGGACCGAGCATCGGCGCGTCGTCGCGCGAGCCCGGACGGAAGCCCACCCAGGTTTCGGCGACCGCCAGCTCCTCGATCGCCGGCACTGCACGCCACGCGCCTTCGATCAGCGCGAGCAAGCCACCCGCGGTTATCGTGTCGTCAAAGCCGCGTTCTTCGACCGTGGCGCCGACCACGAGCCGTCCGTCCAGGCGCGGCACCAGATATCCGCCGCGCGGCAGCCAAATCACGTGACGCAAGAGTGGCGCGTGCGCATCCATGCGCAACGCCAGCATTTGTCCCTTGATCGGGCGGACCGGGGGAAGGTGCGAGGGTGGAATGCCGCCGATCTCCCGAGACCAGGCGCCGGCCGCCAGGATGACGACATCGGCCGGATCGCGGCCGCGATCCGTAACCACGCCGCAAGCACGCTCGCCGGCGAAATCGACCTCGCGCACGGGGCAATGCTCGTAGAGCGCGGCGCCGGCCCGTCGGGCCGCTTCGGCCAGCGCACGACCGAGAAGGCGGTTTTCGACTTGATGATCTCGCGGGCTCAGCACCGCGCCCGGAATACCGGGTCGCAAATGCGGCTCGCGGCGCCGCGCGTCGGCTCCCGGAAGCCAATGGAGATCGAGACCCAGGCCAGCTTGGAACTCATAGCTGAAGCGGAGCTGCTCGGCGTCGTCGCGAGTCAGCGCGACGACCATCGTACCTTCGTCACGGTAGTCGACCGAGATCCCGGATGCGGCTTCGACCTCGCGCGCGAAATCGGGCCACAGCCTCTGGCTTTCGAGCGTCAGCGCCAGCAGAGCTTCCTCGCCGGGCTCGGTCTCGACCGCGGCGGCCAGCATCCCAGCAGCCGCCCAGCTGGCGCCGCGCCCGGCTTCGGCGCGATCGTATACGGTGACCGGACAACCGGCTTGCGCGAGACGCCACGCGATCCCCAGCCCCATCACGCCGGCGCCGATGACGACGGTTTTCGGGCGGGACGACGAAACAGTGAACGACGCGGTAATAACGGACTCCCTT
>DATEQL010000574.1:0-5008 GCA_035272665.1 Allostellaceae bacterium | reverse complement strand
CCGCGAAGATCAGCGCGAGCGCGGTCAGCGCCTGCTCGCCGCCCGACAGGAGCGAGAGGGCCTGCAGCCGTTTGCCGGGCGGGCTCGCCATGATCTCGAGCCCCGCGACGAGCGGGTCGGCATCGTCGACCAGCGCCAGATATGCCCGGCCGCCGCGAACAATGTCGAGAAATGCCCGTTGACGCGCTCGAATGCCGCCGTCAGACGTTGCCGGCCTTCGTGATCGAGTGCGGCGATGCCGCGGCGCAGCCGGGCGATCGCCTCGGTCAGTTCGGCGCACTCGCGTTGCAAACCGGCGACGCGGGTTTCGGTTTCGGCAGCCTCGCTCTCGGCCACCAGATTAACCGGGCCGATCGCGTCGCGCTCGCCCGCATCCTGGTGTGCTGCAGCCGCGCTTCATTATCTTCGACGAGCCGACCTCCGGTCTCGACATGTCGGTGCAAGCAATGGTTCTCAATCTGCTGCTCGAGCTGAGGGAACGGCTGGGGCTGACTTACCTCTTCATCTCGCACGATCTCTCAGTGGTGGAGCGTTTCTGCGATCGGGTGGCGATCATGTATCTCGGGCGTATCGTCAAGTTGGCGCCGACCGGAAAGATCTTTGCCTCGTCGCGCCACCCTTACACGCGCGCCCTGCTGTCGGCGGTCCCGCGCCTGGCACCAGAACCGAGACGCGCCGCCCGGCCCATGCAGGGCGAGCCGCCGAGCGCGGCCGCCCGCTTGCCCGCGGGCTGTGTCTTCTCAAACCGGTGCCCCTATGTCGAGCCGGCCTATGCCGCCGCCGAGCCCGCACCGGAAGAGTTTTGGACCATCAGGTCGCCTGCCGGCGCTGGCGGGAGCTTTTCCCGGAAGCGCGCGCCGCCTGACGACCCTGCGGCGGCATTTATTTGAATATCCAATCCCACCGAGAGAAGCTTCCGGCGTAAGCCTCGGGACCCACGCCCCGCTTGCCCCACCCTTTCCTCCCCCGCAAGCGGGGGAGGGTTGGGGAGGGGGTCAGCCCCTCATTCAGGGTCGGGCTGCATCGAGGGCTGGGCGTCGGCGAAAGCCGGGATCGCCATGCAGGTGTCGTAGATGCGCACGACCCTCGGGTAGGGGTCGAGGGCGCAGTTGAAGGTCTTGGCCGGCGTCACCTGGGTGACGAGGCAGATATCCGCGACGGTTGGCCGGTCGCCATGGCAGAACCTGCCGCTTTCAGGATGCTCGGCGAGCAGCGCCTCGATCGCCTGTAATCCCGCCCCGAGCCAGTGCTGGATCCAGGCGAGCCTTTGTTCGTCGCTGAGCTTCAGCACGTCCGTCAGATAGTGCCGGACGCGCGGCACGATCAGCGGATGAGAGTCCGCGACATTGATCAACGCGATTCCGCGCACCCAGGCCCGCGCCTCAGGGTCAGCCGGCAACAGCGGCGGCTCGGGATACTTCTCGTCGAGATATTCGAGGATGGCCAGCGACTGGAACAGCTTGACCTCGCCGTCGATCAACGTCGGCACCACCATCTGCGGGTTGATTGCCCGATACTCGGCAGCGAACTGGTCGCCCTTTTCGAGATGCAGGAAGCTGTCCCCACGCGCGATGCCCTTCAAGTTAAGCGCGATGCGCACGCGGAAGCTCGCCTGCGAGCGGTAATATGTGTAAAGCTTCATCCTTCTCTCCTCTCCCCTCAGCCAGCCGCACAAATAGCGGGTGTGCGATGCCCGAAAAAGGCCCGCCGGTATTCCTCGATTACGACCAAGCCGCGCTCGACGCGGCCTATGACCAGGCCGCCTACGCGCCGAACCGCGAGCAGCTGATCAAGCGCCGCATCCGCGACAGCGAATTGGCGCGCCGCCGCATCGGTGAGCCCGAGCGCGTCGCTTACGGTCGGGCCGAGATCGAGCGGCTCGACATCTACCGCACCGCGCGCGAGGCGGCACCGGTCTTTGTCTTTATCCATGGCGGCGCCTGACGCAGCGGGCGCTCGAAAGACTATGCGGTGCCGGCCGATATGTTCCTCACCGCCGGGGCGCATTATGTGGTGCCCGACTTCGCCTGGGTGCAGGATGTCGACGGCAAGCTGATGGTGCTCGCCGATCAGGTCTGCCGCGCCGTCGCCTGGGTATACGAGAATATCGCCTGTCTCGGCGGCGACCCGGCCGGACTCTATCTCGGCGGCCAATCCTCGGGCGGGCACCTCGCCGCGGTCGCGCTGACGACCGACTGGCGGTGCCAATTCGGCCTCCCCGCCGACATCATCAAAGGCGGCTTGTGCGTCAGCGGCATGTACGATCTGACGCCGGTGCGGCTGTCGGCGCGCGGCCGTTACGTCGCGTTCGACGATGCGACGGTTGCGGCGCTGAGCCCGATCCGGCATCTCGACCGGTTGCAGGCGCCGCTGATCGTCGCCTACGGCACCGGCGAGACCCCCGAATTCCAGCGCCAGAACCGCGAATTCGCCGCCGCGGTCGAGGATGCCGGCAAGAAGGTGCGGCTGCTGGTCGGCGAGCACTACAACCATTTCGAATTGCCGGAGACCCTCGGCAACCCCTATGGTCTGCTCGGACGGGGGGCGCTCGAGCTGATGGGCTTGACGGCGGGAGGCGCCTGATGACCCGCATCGACCTGCGCTCCGACACCGTGACCCTGCCATCCCCGGGGATGCGGCAGGCGATGGCGAATGCGCCGGTCGGCGACGACCAGTACGGCGAGGACCCGTCGGTCAACCGGCTGCAGGAGAGGATCGCCGAACTGCTCGGCAAGGAGGCTGCGCTCTTCGTGCCGAGCGGCACGATGGCGAACCAGATCGGCCTCAAGATTCTGACCCGGCCCGGCGACGAGGTCGTCCTCGGCGACGAGGCCCATATCGTCTGGCACGAATCCGGCGCCGGAGCGGCGAATTCCGGCGTACAGTTCAGCGTCGTCGGCCAGGGCGGATTGTTCACCGCCGCCGATTTGCGCGCGGCCCACAAGCCGCCGGGCCACATTGTCTTCCCGCCCACGACATTGGTTGCAGTCGAAAACACTCATAACCGCGGCGGCGGGGTCGTGTTCCCGCAGGAGGACGCGGTCGCGATCTGCGATGCGGCCCGAGAGCTCGGCATGGCCAGCTATCTCGACGGTGCGCGGCTGTTCAACGCTGCGGCAGCCTCCGGGCGGAGCCTCGCCGAGCTCGCGGCACCCTTCGATGTCGTCTCGGTGGCTCTGTCGAAAGGGTTGGGCTGCCCGGTCGGCAGCGTGATCGCCGGCCGCCGCGAAGACATCTCTCGCGCGGTGCGCGCGCGGCGCATGTTCGGCGGCGCAATGCGCCAATCGGGCATCCTCGCGGCGGCTGGTCTCTGGGCGCTCGACCACAATCTCGCGCGCCTCCCCGAGGATCACGCCAATGCGCGGCTCCTGGCGGAGCGCCTCGCCGGATTGCGCGGCGTCAGCCTCGATCTGAGAACGGTGCAGAGCAACATCGTGATCTTCCAAACGGAGGAGGGGGCGCCCGACGCGGCGACGGTCGTCGCCCGCGCCCAGCAGATGGATGTGCTGGTCTCGGCATTCGGCGCGCGTACCGCTCGCGCGGTCACTCATCTCGATGTCTCGCGCGCCGATTGCGAACTCGCCGCCAATCGCCTTGTTCAGGTCTTGGGATAAGGTGATCACCGCATGCATGCGGTCCGAAACCCGGTGGACGCTGCCAAGTTTGCCGCTTCAGTGATCCGGCGCCATGTACCGGATCCTGCCTGCCGCGTCTTCCTGTTCGGGACGCGCGCGTCCAGCTCGCCGGCGAGCGGTCCGATATCGATATCGGCATAGAAGGTCCGGCCCCGGTCTCGCGCACCGCTCTCGCGGCGATCCACGATGAGCTCGATGAGGCTCCGACCCTCTATACGATCGACGTCGTCGATTTCGCGCGGATGCCGGAGCGGTTTCGCCGGGTCGCAGAACGGCAGATCGCGCTATGACAAAGCCCAGTCGCTGCGTCTGGATTTCGAGAAGGCGGTGGCCCGCCTCGACGAGGCCCTCGCCCTTCCCAAAGACCCGATCGTCGCGGGCATAGCCGACCGGGCCGGAAAAGGGGTTTGTTTCGGTCATATCTTACGGAAACTCTAACCCGTTGAAAGAGGGGGGGCAAGCGGAGTGTCCGAAAGTCTCGAATTTCGCGCCGCAGTAGCGTGCGCCAATCCCGCTTTGTTTCGCCTTGAGCGGCTTGAGGGTATCTGATCCAGTTCCCGCGTCCCAATTGGGAGTCGAAATGCCGGTTTCAGCAATATCGTTCTATCGAGGTGGAACAGTCGAAGAGGTGACGCCCCTGGCCAAGAAGATGAAAGCAGTACTGCTCAAATACGGCGTGGCATATCAGGTTAACCGCTTTCAAACAGGCCAAAATGTTCGGCGAGTGGATGGTCGTCGTGCAGTATGCTGACTGGATGGCCTATGCTAAGGCGCAGGATAGCTTCGCCCACGATCCCGAACACAGGCAAGTGGTCACGGAGATTTCGAAAATCGTGACATTGATCAGGCGTGAATTGGTCGTGGATCTTGATCTCTGATCCGGTATCCAAAGCGGGCAAGTCGTATCGACCGCACCTTTGGCAGCGTGCATAAATCCTAATTTCCGGACAGCTTCCCGCGTTATCGGGTACCCGGCTTCCGGCAGGGCGGCCGGTCCCGACGATTTGCCGGCCGCCGGGGGACCGTCGAAGACCGGACGCAACGCCACTGTTTTACAAAATTTGCGTCAGACTCGCGGATTTATAAATTTTGCGTTCCGGCCTTTTCCATCGGCGACCCTCAAGTGTCTCCTGACACCGTGCGCGTAGATTATCACTTTATCGGCTGCTTCATTTGCGCGGAGTAGAGCCCATGCATTGGTCGGGTCCGACGCGTTCGGTCTCCGTCCGTTGGCTTAATGGCCGGGCTCAGCGCCGCGTTCGGGATTTTTCGCATGAATGTGAATCTTAAACATTCGCTCTGATTGGGCTGGATTAGCCCAACGGCGCCGATAGCGGAGCTCGATATCGCATCCACCAGGTCGGACAGCCTCG
>DATEQL010000573.1:0-4128 GCA_035272665.1 Allostellaceae bacterium | reverse complement strand
GCTATAATCCGGCGTCCCGCTCCATCATTTCGAGGACCTGCGCCGCAGCTCGGGTCGCCTGGTCGTCGTCACCGCGCCCACGGCGGTGCAGCTCGACCACATGCTGCTGTAGCGCAAATCCCTCCTCTCGATCCCCTTGCTGCCAGAGGATCGCGGCGAGATTGCCCATTGCCGTCAAACTGTCGGCATGCTGCTCGCCGAACTCTCGGCACGTGGTCGCCACGACAGATTCGAGCAGTTCGCGGGCTTCCTCGATGCCACCTTGAGCCGAGACCGTGCCCGCCAAGTTATTGATCGCCCGAAGCGTCTCGATGCCGGCGTCGCCAAACTGCGCGCGCATCCCGCTTACCACGCACTCCTGCAGTGCACGCGCCTCGGCCAGATCGCCTTGTGCAGCCATCGTGACGGATAGCTTGCCGATCGCCTTCAATGTGTCGAAGTGCTGTTCGCCCAGATCTCGACGGCGCCCGGAGACCACTTGCTCCTCAAGCTTGCGAGCCGCGATCAGCCGACCTTCAGCCCATAGGCGGTCGGCGAGGTCAAGCATTGCCGCAAGCGTTTCCGGATGCTCCTCTCCGAGCAAGAGGCGTCGTTCCGCCAGTAAGCGCTCTTGCTTCTCGCGTTCGTCGGCAGGATCGTTCATCGTAGCCTGGCGGCCGCCTAGTCGAAATCTTCCGACAACGCTGCGTGCACCCGCTCCGGCATTACTGCCATATGCGCATAATTCGGGTGATCGAAACCGACGACGACCTGCGTCGCTCGGCTCTTGAACCGGTTGATTTGACTCTCGGCGAACGGGAACTTCACGAATTGGACCGCCGATGCCTTCCCCTGGGCGCTGGTGTTTTCGCGGGTCGGGTCGGGGCAGCCACGGATTCGCTCATCGGCGACGTCGAGAAATGCACGGTTTTCAATGCCGCCCAAGCGCCCCAGGACCGAACTCCGACGCACCGGATCATCGATCTCGAACATCATCGTCGCGATCAACTCGCTCCCTTGGGGAATCAATGGGTTGTATGCAGAGAGCTCATTCTCCAGCTGAACGTCGCCGCCCTTCTCGATGTACAGCATCTCTTGAACCTGCTGCCGCATGGTGTCGTAATTCTCGAAGTGAAAGGTCGCAAACGGGTCGACCTCTAGGCGCCTTTGCCGCTTGACCTCCGCGATCCAGCTGCGTTGCTGCCGCCGCACGGCAGCGTATTCAGCGAGCGGCAGAATGTCCTCGCGCGTCAATCGCCGCGTATGGCGCGGGGCTGTGCAGGTCATCGCGTCCTTGCTTCCGCTTCGGACCATCCCCCGGGGAGCCCATAAGCGCGGGCAACGAGTTCGATCGGATGCATCGGGCGTTGGGGCAGCGCCTCGCCTTTTGCCGCTAACTCCATTCCCTGCAGGATGGCATTCCGGCAAGCGGACACTCGGAGGAAAGAAATTGATCGGCGTTCCGCAAACCCTGGTCTGCCGACCTTGACGGCGGTATCGAAATTTCCCCTGAGCACACCCTATAGCCCGCCATGGCCGGAACCCCGCTCGATCACGGCGACCTCGGCTTCCGGCAGCGAACGGAGCATTTCGGCCGCCTTCTGCCCGACGTTTTGCGCGCGGGCATGGCAGGCAAGGTGGATCGTGACCCCGCCGACCAGCGGCGACAGTCCTGGGGTGAGCCCTTCCTTGCGAGCAACGTCGACCGACGTATTCGCGGATGCCAAAAGTGGCGGACGACAGTTTAGCGGCGGCCGGGTCGTTCGGCAGGATCAGCGGCCATTCGAATTTGAGCATCAACGCACAGGAGGGGACCAGGGCGATGACATCGTAACCCTTGTCGATCCGGGGGCCGAGAGCCACGGCAACCTCGGAAGCGGATCTGGCGGCCGTTGCGAGGTCGCCTTGCTCGAGTTGCGGCATGCCGTAACAACGAATGTAGACCGCCTCGGTCTCGACCCCGTTGCGGGCAAGGACCGCGCGGGTCGCCTCGCCGATGCTCGGGTTGTTGCAATTGACAAAGCAGGTCGCGTAGAGGATCGCCTTGCGGCCGGCGGCCGGGGCCGCACGGTTGATCGGGGGAGTCGAAGCTTTCGACCGCATCACGAAGGTGC
Source organism: Allostellaceae bacterium (assembly GCA_035272665.1). Classification (GTDB taxonomy): domain Bacteria; phylum Pseudomonadota; class Alphaproteobacteria; order ATCC43930; family CGMCC-115725; genus AP-15. Next base: position 2,035 of record DATEQL010000573.1, on the reverse strand, counting down.
GGCCGTGAAAACTCGAACCGCTTCCCGGTCGATTCCGAGCGCCTTCTCCATCGCTGATCACGTCACCCGATTTTTTCGGTCGTTTGCCCAGTTGACGAGCGACGCCGCCAAGGCGGCGTCACGACCGTTGCGATTGGTCTTGGCGAGCTCATGTTGCGGTCGGGGCACATTTCTGCTCATGCAACTCCGCACGGTAGCGCAGCATGACGCGCGGGAAATCGACATTGAACTCGTGCGGCGGCACGTAGGGACACTTTGTCATAAAGCACCTGTCGCAGAGCGTGCAGGCATCCGCGACCTTGCAGTAGTCGGCGACCGCGACCGATTCGAGTTCCCCGGTCGCGGAACTGTCGATCAGATCAAACGCGTCGCACAGGTTGAAGCACCACCGGCAGGTGTGACAAATGTCCCAGATTCGGTGCGAATCTCCGCCTCGGTTTTCGTCCGATCGGTAAAACTGGCATCTTCCCACCCGATCACAGTCGGGGGGCGTGATTTGGGGGCGGCGCGGATCCGTCGAGGGTCAAATTAGAATAATTCTAGAGAACTCCCAGTGCAGAGAAACCCGTTCTCTCCTGGCCTCCTACTGGGAAGGCAGGAGAGAACGGGGTGCTTCTACGACGGGGCGCAGGTTCTCGACGGCGCCCATATCTGGCAGAGCTTTACAGATTCGCCTGAAAATCGCTGTAGTTGCGGACCTTCTTGTAAATCTGCAACCGATTTCTCTGGCTGTCAGCGACGATAACCGAGTCGCTGTCCGGGTCGAACTCGACCTGGGTCGGGAAGCAGAGGCGCCACTGTGGCTCGAGGCTCTTCACCCGACGCCGCGCCTTCATCATGTCGGGGTTGGCGTCGATGCTCTGCTGACCCCACTTGGACAAGACGTGTGCATCGCCGATCAATGTGGTGATCGGGCCGCCCTCGGAGTCGAAGACGCAGACCCGGTGGTTGCCCCAGTCGCACACATAGATGTCGCCGTCGCTGTCGATCGCAATATCAGTCGGGTGATTGAACTGATCGGTCCGCGGGTGCCCGGCCTTCTCGCTTTCGCCCGAGATGTAGGGTCCGAAGATCGTGACAGCAAACGACCCTTCCGGCTTTTCGGACTTGCCGAAACTGCCGATGCTCGTCAGGAACTTGCCCTGCGAGGACAGTTTCTGGACCCGATGGTTGTTCCAATCGGCGACCCATATGTTACCGTCTTTGTCGAGGGTGAGGCCCCAGGGCTGGTCAAACTGGCCTGGGCCCTTGCCGGGTCCGCCGCATTTGGCGACAAATTTGCCGTCCGGGCTGAACACCTGCAAACGATTGTTGCCGCTGTCGGCGACAATCACATTGCCGTTTTTTTCGACCGCGAGCCCCGCAGGACGCAGCAATTCGCCGTCACCGCTGCCGGTTTTGCCGAATTTGCTGATGAACTTCCCGCCGGTATCGAACACCGATATCGTGTTGGTCCATTCATCCGAGCAATAGACCCGATCCCGCCCTTCGTCGGCGGCGATGCCGAACGGCCAAGTCGAGTTACCATCGCCCTCGCCATATTCATAGAAGTCGTGAAGCAGTTCCTCTTCGCCGGGGCCGCCGAGCTGCACTTTGTTGGCGTGCATCCCGAAATTGTTTTCATTACCCCGGTTCGTTGTGTAGAGGACGCCGTTCTTTCCGAGGCACATCCCTTGAATGTAATTGAAGCCGGTTCCGCGGGCAGCGCCTCGTCCGACCGCATGGCTCCAGTCAAACACCCGTCCCCGCGCAACTGTTGTTAACGGCATGGTTCCCTCCTATCCGTTCTCGGCCTCCCGATTCGGAAGGCACTCCTCACTCGCCTTTGTCTTGGTCCAGGCCGCTGCCATCTTCGCCCCTTGCGAGACGGAAATGGCAGACAGGCACAGGATTGCGCTCGCGACAGCCTGGCGTTAGTTCAGGAAGGCGGGCTTTTCGAACGTGCCGTTGACGATCGGCGCCGGGTTCAGGCCCAGCCACTTGTCGAGGATCGTCGAGTAGATGCTGCGGAAGTCCATGTTCGGGTTGAGATCAC
>DATEQL010000572.1:0-5723 GCA_035272665.1 Allostellaceae bacterium | reverse complement strand
GCTCGCTCATCTAAAGAGCTTCGAGGACGCGGGCGTCGATCAGGTCGCCTTCATCCAGCAGGGCGGCCGCAATCGGCACGACCATATCTGCCAGTCGCTCCAATTGTTCTCGCGCGAGGTGCTGCCCGAATTCGACGAGCGCGAGCCGGCGCGGGCCAGACGCAAGGCGGAAGAGCTGGCGCCCTTCATCGAGCAAGCGATGGCGCGCAAGGCGAAGATGGCGCCGCTGGCCGAGGACCAGATCCCGAGTTTTGTCGCGTTGGGCCGTCAGATCGCCGCCACGCAGCTCACGCCCGAGCAGGAAGCGGCACGGCGTCGTATGCTGGCCGCGGCCCAAATCCCGCTCGAAGCGCCGCCGATCGAGCCGGTGGCGGAGTGAGCGCTTGGTCTCGGCGCGACGACGCGGGCCACGCGCGCGGTGCCGTGCGTGTGCCGGTTGAGGAATGGGATGCAGCGGCCACCGGATGTTTGGATCTAGCCGTGAAAAACGAGAGTCCTCAGTTCGATACTTTCGCGGGGCAGCACATCGACGGGAGCGGTCGGGTCTTCGAACGCCGAGTGGGCGGTGAAGCGTGCCTTATCCGGGGCCGAATCGTAGCATTTGATCAGGATCGCTTCGTCCGCCTGCATCTCCGGTACGTAAAACCAGCGGTGGGCGGGGTTGTATCTGACGCGGTAGATCTCGCCGGTTCGATCGCGATAGACCAGATCGGAGGGCACAAAATCCGTGAAGGCGACGGTCGTCGCGTCGCAGACGGCGAGTGGCGCATCGCGGAGCGGCCCGCGGATCGGGCGCCACATATTGACGATTTCGAACCGATGGCTGAGCAGCTCTGCGGCCTCCTCGCCCATAAGATCGCGGACGCGTTGCGGGCCGGATTTAATCGTATAGTCATTGTGGACGACCGTGACCGGTTGGCGCGGCGTCCCAGCCGACCGGTCGACGCCGCCCCAGACGCGGCGGCGCACTGTGTGGTCGAATACCAGTACCCGGGCGGCGCCGGTGATTTCGGCAACGAGGCGCTCGGCTTCGGGGTAATAGGCCCGGCGCAGTTCGTCTTCGTCATAAAAGTCGCGGACCGCGCTGTTGTGCTTGACCACAGCCAGACCTTCGCTGTCGAGCGACAGGCGCCCTGCCAACGGCCGGGCGTCGTAGATCATCACGGGGTGCGGCTCGGGCACGCCGGTAGACCGCGGCACGCCGGGAGGTGGATCGTACGCCAAATTCATCGGCCTTTCCGCCATCGGCGCGAGGTAGTTGAGAACACCCTCCACAGAGGGGAGGCCTTCGATGACATCAGGGGAAAGGGTCATAAGTCGTTCCTCCTGGTTTACGGGGCTTAAGAGTTAAGTTCGCGAAACGACGTCGGTGAACTTCTCGGCCGGGGCTGGGGCGTCGCTATCGCGCGACGATCAGCGACGGCAGTGGGGATTGACACGCTGACGAGCGCGCCCGAGGCAACATAGCCGCCGATTTGTTCGTCGCTGAAACCCAGCTCAGCAAAGACGGCGCGGTTGTGCTCACCCTGATAGGCGGGCTCACCGAGTGGCGCAAGCCGTTCGCGCGAGAAGCGCCAAGGGCGGCCGGGCAAGCGGTAGCTGCCGCCGTTGCGGTCGGAGACCTCCTGGACCGCATCCCAATATTCGGCCCACTCCATTTCGGAGAGCTGCTTCAGCGAGCGCACCTCGCCAAACGCGATCTTGGCCTCGTCCAATTGTGCGTCGAGGGCGCCGATATCGGCGAAGGTCAGAATCCAGTTCTGCACGATGCGATGCAGTTCCGCGAAATTCGCCCGGCGCGCCGCCGCGGTCGCAAAACGAGGGTCGTCCGCCAGATCGGCGCGCCGCATCGCCCGCAGCCAGGACGGAAAGGTGCGGGACCCGACAAGGCTCGTCGCAACTGTGAAGTGCTCGCCGCCCGGACCGGTAAAGAACGGACAGTCGGTCGCCCCGAGGATCGCCGGCTCGGCATCGTTCAAGTCGACATGCGCGCGCTCGTTGACCGCCATCAACGTCGCTGCCATCGCGACGTCGATGTATTGACCGGTTCCAGTCGCCGCACGCCGATGCAACGCCGCCAGGATCGCGACCGCCGCTTGCAGCCCGGCATAGACATCCGCATGCGACAGTCCGTCGGTGCGCGGCTCGCCCAGGGCCTCACCGTAATGCCGCAAGCTGTTGTAGGTGAACCCGGCCTCCGCCTGCACCGTCGGGGCGTAGGCCATCCGGCCCTGCCATGGCCCGCCCTGGCCGTAGCCGGTGATCGAGGCATAGATCAGGCGCGGGTTGCGGGCAGCCAGCGTCTGATAGTCGAGCCCGAAATGGCGCAGCGTGCCGGCGCGGAAATTCTCGACGACGACATCCGCTGTGTCGCACAGTCGTAACGCCAATTCGCGGGCGCCGGGCACGTTGAGGTCGATACTGACATTGCGCTTGCCGGCATTCTGCTGCGCGTAGTAGCCCGACATGCCCGGTGTCGACGGAAACGCGAACCGCGAAACGTCGGGACGCGGCGGCTCGATCTTGATGACCTCGGCGCCGAGATCGAGGAGGGTGCGGGCGCACAGCGGACCGGCGAGCACGCGCGAGAAATCGACGACGCGAATGCCGGAAAGCGGGCCGCTCATGTCAGCGCCCTGTGAATTTGGCGAGGCCAGGGCCGTTCTCGCGGAACGAGGCCAGACCGATCTTCAAATCCTCGGAGGCCCAGATCGGCTTCTGGATCTCGGCCATCGCCTCGTCGGCTGCGAGCACCCCCTGATTGACGGCGATGTGCACAAGGCGCTTGGTCGCCGCATGCGCGACAGTCGGCCCGTGCGCCAATTCCTGGGCGATCGTCATTGTCGCCTCCTCGAGCGCGTCGTCGGCGACGACGAGGTTGACGAGGCCCCAACGCTCCAATGTCGCCGGGTCGTAGCGGCGCCCGAGCATCGAAATTTCCTTCGCGCGCATTGCGCCGGCACGCTGCACCTGGCGCTGGATGCCGCCAAGCAGAGGGTGCAGCCCGAGCGCGACCTCGACGGAGCCGATCTTGGCCGAGCTGGCCGCGACGATGTAGTCGCAGGCGAGCGCCAATTCGAACCCGCCGCCGAGGCAGACGCCGTGCACACTGGCAACGATCGGGATCGGCAGCAGCTCGAGCAATTTTGGGAAATCTACGCCGCCGATTGCCGATTGGCTGCGGCCGGCCTGTTCGATGCGTGCGCTGAACTGCACGACGTCAGCGCCAGCTGAGAAATGGCGCAGCCCGCTGCGCAGAATGATTGCTCGGCTGCCGGCATCGCGGGCGGCCGCGATCTCGTCGGCGATCGCGCCGAGCAGGGTCGGGCCGAGCAGATTGTATGGCCGGTATTGCATTGTCAGGACCGAGACCGGTCCTTTCTCCTCGCGGACGACGGCGGCTTCTTCCATCGATTTCACTCCTGTTCAGGGGCGATCGCTGCAATCACAGATTTGGTGGGTTCAGATAATACGGCTGTTCGGTTGACAGGCTTCGCTTCAGCGCCTCGGTTTGCTCACCGGCGAGCACTTCCTCGCGACCTGTCTCGAGCGCGTCGAGCGTGCGCGCGGCGACCACTCGGGGGTCACTCTTCTTCACATCCAAGCCCCGGGTCAGATCGGTATCCAGGAAACCGACGTGTAGGGCGAGCACCTGAATACCCTTGTCGCGCACATCGATCCGCAATGCGTTGGTGAAACTCCACGCGGCGGATTTCGTGGCCGCATAGGCAGTCAGCATCGGCGGTGCAAACCACGTGACATCGGACAGCACGTTGACGATCGCCCCTCCGCCATTTGCCGAAAGGACCGGCGTGAACGCCTGACTTGCGCGAATGATCCCATAGAAGTTGGTCTCGAAAATCTCGCGCGCGTTGTCGATCACCACCGGATCTAGCGCACTGGCATCGACCCGCCCGATCCCGGCGTTATTGATCAACAGCGTCACGTCACCGCAGCGGAGTGCCGCCGCAGCGACGGCGGCGGGATCTGTCACGTCGAACTTGACCGGGATAACCCCCGGCAGGTCGACGCCATCCGGGTTGCGGATGCCGGCATAGAGCTTTTTCACGCCGCGCCCGAGCAACTCCTTCGCGAAAGCCAAGCCGAGACCGCGATTGGCCCCGGTGACGAAGGCAACTGAATTCTCAACACTCATAATCGCTACTCCGCTCTTTAGCCGGCCGCTTTATAGCGGTCGGTGTCGCCTGTTGCTGCAACCGCCGAAAATTTGTCTGCACTCATCGTTCTTCTCCTGAGTGGAGCGCTTGGGCCAGGACGCGTTCGAGACTGGCATCCAGTTCGCGTGCCACTGCCGTGACACGCTCGTCCGCGAATTGGCCGAACAATGAGGAGGGCCGGTCGTATTCGACGACCGCATACCCAGCCTCGCTCTCGTAAAGCACGACGCGCAGCGGCGCATAGAGGGAGGCCGGCAGCTGGTGCTGAGTCATCCTAGCGGCGGTGAGCGGATTGCCGATCTCGTACTGCACGGCCTTGCGCGAGAGGTCGGCAATGCGCAGCAATCCGCCATGATCTCTGGCGCTGAAGATCGCAAGCTCCGGACCGCGCTGCAGCGCTTCCTTCGCGCGCCTGATGTCGCCTTGCCGCAATGCCTCTGGGACCGCGGGATCGAGCGGCGGTACCAGGTCTTCGAGCGCCGCCTTGACGGCTTCGAACGGCTTCGCAGCTTCGATCCGAACGTGTTCGATCTGTACCTGCAGCCGGACAGTTGACGGTTTAGCCATTGCAGTTTCCGATCCAGTCCAGTGGGATAGTTAAGCTGAGCAGACAGCGATGGCAGACGTCGATCACGCGCCGTCCGCGGCGCGGGCGTTGCGGATCGCGGCCCAGATCTTTTGCGGGGTCAATGGCATGTCGAGATGCGCGATGCCGAACGGCGCCAGTGCATCGAGTACTGCGTGTACGATCGTCGGCGGCGCGCCGATCGCGCCGCTTTCGCCGATACCCTTGACGCCGAGCGGGTTGCTCGGCGATGGGGTCTGTTGGAACTGCGACCGGATGGCGGGCAGCGAGTCTGCATGCGGAACAGCGTAATCGAGCAAGGAGCCGGTCAGCAGCTGGCCGCTGTCGCGGTCGTAGCAAACCTCCTCGTAAAGCGCCTGCCCGATTCCCTGGACCACGCCGCCATGGATCTGTCCGGCAGCGAGCAACGGATTGATGATCGTCCCGGCGTCGTCGACGGCGACGTAGTCGAGGATCTCGACCATTCCGGTGTCGGGATCGACCTCGACATAGGCGATGTGCACGCCCGACGGCGCGCCCATGCCGGTCGGGTCATAGAACAGGGTCTCGTCCAGACCCGGCTCGATGCCCTTCGGCAGGACGTGGCCGACATAGGCCATCCGCGCGACCTTGGCGAAAGCGAGCGGCGCCATCCCCGTTCCGGGAACGACAAAGCTGCCGCCTTCATAGACGAGGTCCTCGGCCGCCACCTCCATCATCTCGGCGGCGATCTTTTTCGACTTCTCGACGATGCGCCCGGCACAGACATGGACGGCGGATCCGCCGACCGGCATCGAACGCGAATTGAACGTGCCGTGCCCGGCTTGGACCTGCTTCGTGTCGCCTTGCACAACGTCGATGTTCTCAACCGGCATTTGCAGGACATCGGCGGCGATCTGCGCCAGCGCCGTCACGTGCCCGTGACCCTGGCTCATCGAGCCCGATACAGTGTGGCGCGGCCACTTGCATCGATCGCAATG
>DATEQL010000571.1:0-5366 GCA_035272665.1 Allostellaceae bacterium | reverse complement strand
GGCGATTTCGGTCGCAACGCGCACGTTCTGCTCGACCAGGAGGATCGAGATGCCCTCCCTTCGCGCCGATGTAACGACCTTGAAGACCTCTTGCACAATCAACGGCGCAAGACCTTGCGACGGTTCGTCGAGGATCAGCAGTCGTGGGTTGAGGATCAGCGCGCGGGCGATCGCCAGCATCTCCTGCTCGCCGCCCGACAGCTGGCGCCCCTTGTTGCCGCGGCGCTCGGCGAGACGCGGAAACAGCGCATGGATGCGCGCGATATTCCATGGCCCCGGTCGTTCGAGCGGGACCATCAGGTTCTCGTCGACCGTCAGGTTGGGAAAGATGCGCCGCCCTTCGGGAACATAGCCGACGCCGAGCGCGGCGATCCGGTAAGGCGGCCAATCGGTCGTCGTATGGCCGAAAATGCGTACAACCCCATCGCGCGGCGGAGTCAGCCCCATCAGGCTGCGCAAGGTCGTGCTCTTACCGGCGCCATTGCGGCCCAGCAAGGTCACGATCTCGCCCTCGCGCAGTTCGAGACCAATGCCGTGCAAAATGTGGCTTTTGCCATAGAAGGTGTGCAGGCCTTCCGCGGCCAGCACCGGTTCGCTCATGCTGCCTGCCCCAGATAAGCCGCCTGGACCGCCTCGTTCGCGGCTATCTGTTGCGGCGTGCCCTCGGCCAGCAGCCTGCCCTCGGCCAACACCATGATGCGGTCGGCAAGGCCGAAGACGACGCGCATGTCGTGCTCGATCAATACGATTGTGAGCTTGTGGTCCTTGTGCAACTGGCGAATTAGCTGGGTGATGTTGTAGGTCTCCTGATCGCCCATCCCGGCGGTCGGCTCATCGAGCAGAAGCAGCCGCGGGTTCAGAGCGAGCGCCATCATGATCTCGGTGGCGCGCTGGTCGCCGTGGCTCAGCTCTCCGACCAGCCGGTCCTCCCGATCGGCCAAGCCGCCCCGGTCGGAAAGATCGGTAACACGCGTGCTGACCACCGCCTCCGCCTCACGCGAGATCCACGGCCGCAGGCGATAGCCCGCCGCCGCCTCGACCGCGATCCGCAGGTTCTCGCGCACCGTCAGCTCGGGGAACACCTCGGTGATCTGAAAGGTGCGGGCGATGCCGCGCCACACACGCCGCGCCGGCAGCACTCTCGTGACATCCTCGCCCTCGAACACGATGCGGCCCGAGGTCGGTGCCAAAAATCCGCTGATCATGTTGAAAAAGGTGGTTTTGCCGGCGCCGTTGGGGCCGATCACCGCGCGCAGCTCGCCGGGCTCGACCGACATCGACACATCGTCGACGGCGACGAGGCTGCCGAACCGCCGTGAAACGTGCTCGACCGACAGAAGGGTCATGACGCCGTTCTGCGGCGCATGACGCCGAGGACGCCACGCGGGAAGAACAGCACGATCAGCACGAAAAACAGGCCGATGAATGACATCCAGTTCTCGGTATGGCTCGAAATGTAGTCCTGCAGCACAAGAAAGATCGCAGCGCCGATCAGCGGACCCCAGAACGAGCGCATGCCGCCGAGCACGGCCATGATCACGAAATTGCCCGACTGGTCCCAGCGCAATGCGCGCGGATCGACGAAATTGTTCATCAGCGCGAAGAGCGCGCCGGCGACGCTGACGAAAAAGCAGGAGATGACCCAGGACATCCAGATGTGCCGGTCCACCGGGATGCCGAGAAAGCGCGCGCGTCGCTCGTTCTCGCGGATCGCCAGCAAGGTGCGGCCGAACGGCGAGCGGAGCAGGAACGCCATCGCCGCCGCGCAGATCGCGAACACCGCCAGCACGAAGTAATAAAAGGCCTCGGGATTGTTGAGGATGTCGACGCTCGCGACCCCGAGGTCGAGCGGCACGCGATGCCAGGCGCTGACCCCATCGTCGCCGCCGGTCGCGGTGCGCCACTGAAAGGCGATGAAGTAGAACACCTGGCCGAACGCGATCGTGCACATCGCGAAATAGACGCCGCGCAGCCGCACGATCATCAGCCCGATGACCCCCGCCGCCGCCGTGCCGACGATGACCCCGACCAGCATGCCCAAAGGCGTGCTGGGATAGAGGTACTTGATCGTCATTGCGGCGCCGTAGGCGCCAAGGCCGAAATAAGCGGCGTGGCCGAATGACAGGACGCCGGTGTAGCCGAGCAGGAAATTGAGCGCCATCGCCGCCAGCGCATAGACGACGACGTGGGTCCCGAGCTCGACATAGCTGCCCGCCAGCGGCAGCCAATAGGGCACAGTCAGCAGCAGGAACCAGATCAAAACGTCGCCGGCGCGCTTGTCGAGCCTCGGCATCAGAAGCGTCCTTCCTCGCCGAGAAGGCCGCGCGGCCGCACGATCAGCACCGCCGCCATCATCACATACATCACCGCCTCGCTCGCCGACGGGAAGAACACGCTGGTGACGCCCGAAGCGACGCCGATCAGCAATCCTCCCGCGAGGGTGCCCGGCAGGCTGCCGAGCCCGCCGACGATGATCGCGATGAAGCTCGGCATGATCAGGTTGTCGCCGATCGTCGGCTGCAACCCGAGCATGCCGATCGCGAGCACGCCGGCGAGGCCGGCGAGATAGATCCCGAGGCCGAAATTCAGGTTGCGCAACACGCGCACATTGACGCCCAGCACCGAGACGGTTTCGAGGTCGAGCGTCCCGGCGCGGATGCGCAAGCCCAGTCGCGTGTAGTTCAGGATCACGAACAGGCCCAGGACCGCGGCCGCGACCAGCAGCATCATGAACACGCGATACCCGGTCAGGAAGAAGTACTCGCTGCTCAACGGCGCCGCGAGCCAGCTCGGGATCTGATAGGGCAGACTTTGGGCGCCCCAGATGAAGCGCGTGCCGTCCTCGATCATAAAGGCCAGGCCGAACGTCAATAAGAGAGAGTAGAGCGGGTCGCGGCCGTAGAGCCGGCGGATCAGCACCCGCTCGATCAGGATGCCGATGATCGCGACGAGGAAGGGCGAGACTATCAGCGCCCCCCAGAACCCCAGATACGAAAAGAGCGTGTAGGCGAGATAGCCCCCAATCGCCATAAACCCGCCATGGGCGAAGTTGATCACCCCGGACAGGTTCAGGATCAACGACAGACCGAGCGCCATCAGCGCGTAGAACGCGCCGATGATCAGCCCGTTGAAGACGTTGAAGAGCAGCAGCTGCGTCATGCGGCGATCATGAAACCGCTAGCCCTGCATCGTTACGACGGCCACTCCATCTTGCAGCCGGTCTGGTCGACCGGCAGCGCCGCCTCGTCGCCCTTGACGAGCTGAGTCACCTTGAACAGGTCTTCCGGATCGCCGCCCTGGGGCGCGGGCTGCGATTGGCCGACGAAGAGCGTCGGCATCAATTGGTTGTCGCCGACGCGGTAATACGGGTTGTTCGGCATCAGCGCCACTTCGGGCGGCAGGATGAGGCCCTGCATCGCCTTGGCCAGCTTGATCGCCTCCAGCGATTTCGCCTTCTCGGCGGCGAGCTTGCAGGTCCAGATCGCGGCATGGCCGAACCAGGTGCGCGCGGTCGGCACCTTGCCGCCGCTGCGCTTGCGGATGTCGGCGACGAACTCTTCGACATGCGGCACGCCGGGTTGCTTCCAGTACCATTCGAACACCCAATCACCGAACAGCGCCTCGGGCGGCAGGCCCTCGTTCACTTCAAGCTCCTGCTGCGCGCCGGCGATGTGGAACTTTTTGTTTAGCCCGAACTGCACCGCCTGCTTGAGGCAGTTGATCATGTCGTCGCCCGCGAGAAGAAGAATGATCGCGTCCGGGTTGGCCGATTGCGCCTTGATCAGATTGGCCGAGAAGTCGGTGGTGCCGAGCGGGGTGAAGTCGGCACCCGCCTCGGTGCCGTTGGCCTGCTTGAGGCTCGCCTCGAACCCTTCCTGGAGCGAATGGCCGAAGGCGTAGTCGGTCGTGATGAAGTACCATTTTTTGCCGTAACTATCGAGCAGCAGCTTCGAGACCGAATTGGTCTCCATGCGTGTCGTGTTGCACACGCGGAACACGTTCCAGTGGCATTGAGTGCCGGTGACAGTGTCGGTATGGCCGCCGGGCACGATCTGGAACATGCCCTTCTGGAAGCTCGTGTTCGCCATCGCTTGCGCCAGCGCCGAGTTGATGTTGCCGATGAGAAAGTCGACCTTGTCGCGGTCGATCAACTTTAAGGCCTTCTGTACCGCGGTGGCGGTGTCGCCGCTGGTCGAGTCCTCGACCAGCAATTCCACCTTGCGCTCGAGGATGCCGCCCGTGGCATTGATCTGCTCGATCGCGAGCTGCGCGCCGATTAGCTCGTTCTTACCAAGTGCGGCGAAAGTGCCGGTCAGCGGATTGTCAAGGCCGATCTTGACGGTATCGGCTGCGCGCGCGGTCAGCACGAAGGGTGCTGCGAGCTGCGCGACACCGGCGGCAGCAGCAGCCTTGATGATGATCCTACGGTCAAGCTTTTTCGAAGCGGTTCTACTGATCACAACCTTCCTCCCTCTCATCGCGGTGGTAGATCGCCTTCCGACGAGGCGTCCCCGCCGATTGCGTTCGCGTGCAAATTGCAGGCTTCTTGAGCCACAGCGCGCCTAGGAAAGAAAGCAAAATTTCGGTGATCGAGCAAAACCGCTTCGCGGGTGCTCGACGGGCACGATAGTTCGAGCCGAACAGCCCATCGCGGCGGCGTTGCCATCATAGGCACACCGCTTCAATGGTCGCCGCAACATCCCGCCGGAGCCGGCCTTGGATGGTGCGATGCGACAAGCTCCTAGACAGGTGTCAGCGGCCGGTACGGCTCTGCCGGGAGCTTGATGCGGATCGCGTCACCCGGGCGGATCTCGCCGCCGGCAATCACGACGCCCATGATGCCGGCCTTGCGGACGAGGTTGCCGTATTCGTCGCGTCCCAACGTCGCCCCCATCAACCCCGGCCGAATGCGGTCAAGCTGGGCACAAGGGTTGCGCAGACCAGTAACCTCGACGACCGCCGAGCTGCCGAGATAGAGTCGCGCGCTAGTCGGCAGCCCCAACAAATCGACGCCGCGCGTCGTCACGTTCTCGCCCATCTGCCCGGCCGAGACGGCGAAGCCCCGTTCCCTCAGCTCATCATGCAGTTCGGCATGGATCAGGTGCACTTGGCGCAGATTGGGCTGGTTCGGGTCGCGTGCCACCCGCGAGCGATGCTTGACCGTGGCGCCCGAATGCGCGTCGCCTTCGACGCCGAGCCCGACCAGCAGCCGGATGGTGTCCTCGTTCGGCTTGATCAGTGTGTGTCTCGCGCTACGGCTGACCGATGTCACGACTCCGGCCATGATGATCTCCCGATCAGCTTCGCGCTTCGGCCTCGAGCAGCCCGAGCGCCACTTTCATGGCCGCCTGCCGCACCGCCGAGCG
>DATEQL010000570.1:0-4153 GCA_035272665.1 Allostellaceae bacterium | reverse complement strand
ACAAAGGGCAGGATCGTGGAGACGCATTGCATCCCCGCGCGTATCGGATTCAACATCGAGTTCCTCGCGTCAAAGGCTTGCCGCAGCGATGCTGCGACGCTCGGTCAGGGGGATAAAGCCGACCTCAAGCGCGAGGAGGTGCGCGCGAACGAAACAGAAAGTAGGAGGCGACGGGAGCGAGAATCGCCTCGACGGTGGCCGGGGACAGCGACGCGTGGTCGGGTGGTGGTGGCGGTGCCGCGGGGAAGTCGACGGGGGCGGCGCTGTGGTGGCTGAGCGCGAAGCAGATCGGGCAATCGTCATCCGCTAATACCGGCGCTGTGTGGCCGGTTGCCGGCGCCGCCAAGACGATTGGTACGCCCTGCGAAGACAGCGGAAGCGGGTGGTGATGCCAAGCGAACAGGACCGCTTGGAGGAGGATCGCAAAAACGGCGAGAAGCGCCGTCCCGCGGCGCGGCGCCGGCGGACTCGGCTTGGCAGTCCAGGTCCCCATGGCCAAGCTCAGATGCACGTCAGTACCCCCGGCGGCATAACGATACAGTATAACAATCGCCCCGCCCTGCGAAGCCCTTTCCCGGTAGCGGCTCCCCGTCCTATCTTGAAGGGCACCGAACGGGAGGAAGCCCGATGAGATCTGCTCTTGCTGCCGTCCTAATTCTGGTTTTCTTCTCTTTCTCGAGCGAATTGCGCGCCGCCGGGGGCGATCTCGAGGTGATCCTCGCTGCCGATGTTTCTCGCAGCATCGATGACGCAGAATTCGAGCTGCAGCGCAAAGGCTACGCCGCAGCGCTGACCGATCCGCGCGTCCTGACCGCTATCCACGCCCGAGCGAACGGAGTGGTCGGTGTGTGTTTCATCGAATGGTCCGGCGAAGAGGACCAGCAGGTCGTGGTCGACTGGACGCAAATCCATGACGAGGAGGATGCCGGCAGCGTCGCCGCGGCCATCCTGGCCGCACCGCGCTCGTTTATGGGGCGGACCTCGATCAGCGCCGCGATCGATTTCGCAATGGCGCGCTTCGCCGCGGCGAGGTGGCAGGCCAACCGGCGCGTCATCGACATCTCCGGCGACGGAACCAACAATTCCGGCCGCGCCATAACCGAGGCCCGCGATCAGGCAATCGCCGGCGGCGTTACCATCAACGGGCTGGCGATCATCAACGACAAGCCCAATTTAGGCTACTCCGCCCACACCCAGCCACCCGGGGGTTTGCCCCTTTATTACAAACAGAACGTAATCGGCGGACCCAACGCCTTTCTGCTCGTCGTCCAGGATTTCAATTCCTTTGCCGACGCGATGGCGAACAAGCTCGCCAAGGAGATCGATGTCGCCGGGAGCGCCGCTGAGCGGCGGGTATCGTCCTTGCGGCGATGGTCCGAGTAGAGATCCTCGCCACGCGGCACTGGAGGCGCCTCTGACACAGAGACAGCGATGAGCCGTTACCTGATCACCTCCGCGCTGCCCTATATCAACGGCATCAAGCACCTCGGCAATCTCGCCGGCTCGATGCTGCCGGCGGATGTGCACGCCCGGTTCCGGCGCATGCAAGGCCACGAGGTCCTGTTCATCTGCGCCACCGACGAACATGGCACGCCGGCGGAACTCGGCGCCCTCGAGGCGGGGCTCGATGTGCGCAGCTATTGCGATCAGCAACATTCCTTGCAGCGTGACGTCTGCGCTCGCTTCGGCCTGTCGTTCGACTTCTTCGGCCGCTCCTCCAGCCGGCAAAATCGCGAGCTGACCCAGCATCTCGCCGAGCGCCTGGAGAAGGCCGGCCTGATCGAGGAACGGACCACCCCGCAGGTCTACTCCATCGACGACCAACGCTTTTTGCCCGATCGCTATGTCGAAGGAACCTGTCCGGTCTGCGGCTACGAGAACGCGCGCGGCGACCAGTGCGACAATTGCAGCTCGCTGCTCGACCCGGTGGATCTGATCCGTCCGCGGTCGAAGATCTCCGGGTCAGAGCGCCTCGAGGTCCGGGACACGACGCATCTCTTCCTGTTGCAGGACCGGATGGCCGAGCGCATCCGCGCCTGGGTGGATGCGGCGCAGGAATGGCCATCTTTGGCCCGCTCGATCGCCTATAAATGGCTCGACGAAGGGCTGCAGCCGAGGGCTATCACGCGCGATCTCCACTGGGGCGTGCCGGTCACAAAAAACGGACGGCCGCGTCCCGGTTTCGATAATAAGGTATTCTACGTCTGGTTCGACGCTCCGATCGAGTACATCGCCGCGACCGCGGAGTGGGCGGACGGGACCGGCGGGGAATGGCGTCGGTGGTGGCTGCTTCCGGAGGGCGCGGGTGACGTCACCTATGTGCAGTTCATGGGCAAGGACAACGTCGCCTTCCACACGGTGAGCTTTCCCGTGACCCTGTTGGGCAGCGGCGAACCGTGGAAGCTCGTCGATCGTCTGAAGGCGCTGAACTGGGTGACCTGGTACGGCGGGAAGTTCTCGACCTCCGAGCGGCGCGGCGTCTTCATGGACCAGGCCCTCGACCTACTGCCGGCCGATTACTGGCGCTGGCGATTGATGGCCAACGCGCCCGAGAATGCCGACAGCGCCTTCACCTGGAGCGACTTCCAGAACGGGGTCAACGCCGATCTGGTCAATGTGTACGGCAATTTCGTCAACCGGGTGGTTCGCTTCGGCGAGGCGCGCTTCGCCGGCGTCGTGCCCGACGGCGGGACGCCGGGACCGCTCGAACAGGCGCTGTTCGACGACCTGGATACCCGCCTGCGCGCGCTGACCGAGCATCACGAGGCCATGGAGTTCAGGCGCGCCACGGCGGAAACGCGGGCCATCTGGGCAGCCGGAAACCAGTATCTCCAGCGTGCAGCGCCGTGGTCGGCGATCAGGGCCGATGTGCCGGCCGCCGCCTGCAGCACCCGCACGGCGCTGAACCTCGCCTGCGTCATCGCCCGGATATCGTCGCCGTTTTTGCCCGACACGGCGCAATCGATCCTGCGCGCGTTCGGGGTGGCGGATCGCCCGCTCGTCTGGCCTGCGACGGCGGCCGTTGCGCTCCTCGACGAGTTGCCGCGGGGCATGCCGGTGGCGCATTTGCCGCTGCTGTTTCGCCGGATCGAGGATACCGAGATCGCCGACTGGGCCGCGCGGTTCGGCGGCGACCAGTGACTGCAGGGGATTCGCCTAGCCGGTAATACAGCGTTGGACTACGCTGCTATCCCGTCATACCGGCGAGGGCCGGCACCTATGATTGGGATAGGTCCCGGCCTTCGCCGGGAAGACAAGGAAATATTACATCCTTCTCAGTCAAGTTGTGCAATCTCATTTTCGAGACGGGGCTCTAGTTTAGAGGGGCTGGATAGATCCAAGGCGGCTTTTTTTGTTTAATGCGGCAAAGCCGTGGATGGCAGGGCTGATCCTCAGCGCGCCACATCGGTTCATATCGATTGGCGGATATTCCCGGAACACATTGGTGGACGAGGACGGGCAAGGGCTCGCCTTCGTCGGCGCGGCGCTCGGCGAGAACGTCCCGCTCCCGACATTTGCTCCGGTCGCCCTGCCCCCGGTTTTATCCGCACCTGTCGGGCCACCGGCGAGGTCGCGCCGACTCCGGACCTTCCCGCCTTAGCCGCGCAACGGGGAGGACCGGCCCTCAGCGGACCTTCAGCGCGCTTCCGACTGCCGCGCGAAAGATGATGGTCACGTTCGGCTCGACTACCCGCCGGTCCATTTGCAACCGCTGTCGAACAAAATCTCCCGACACCCCCAGTGGAGCCTGTGTACTAATTTGCGATCGGACTAAGAAATCTAAGGTTCGTCAAGATTAGGCTGGGGAATAAGTGTGAGCCAAGGCGTCGGATTTGGTTTAATGACCTGCGCTCTGGCCGCCGTCCACGTGAAGGATTTCGCCAGTCACGAAGGGTGCCGACTCGAGGTAAAGGATCGCGCTGACAATGTCGGAGATTTCGCCCATATGGCCGACGGGGTGCAGGGCATCGAGTTGCGCATACGTGTCGACGGGGTTCATCGGCGATTTGATGATCCCCGGCGCGACGGCGTTCACCCTAATACCGCGCCTTGCATACTCGATCGCGAGCGATTTGGTCGCGGCGGCCAGGCCGCCCTTCGTAAGGGACGCGAGCACCGAGGGTACGCCGGCGATCGCGTGATCGACCAGGCT
>DATEQL010000569.1:0-5273 GCA_035272665.1 Allostellaceae bacterium | reverse complement strand
CTGCCGCTCGCGCTGATCGGCGGCGAGGTCATGCGCGGCTTTGGCCTGGCAATCATATTCGGGATCGTCATCGGCACCTCCTCGTCGATCTTCATCGCTTCGCCCATCCTGCTGTTCCTCGGTGAAAAGCGGCTGCGGCCTTCGCAGACACGCGCTCCGCAGCCGAGCACACCTGCCGCCGCCCGATAGCTCCGTTCGCAATCGCTGAATCGGGACGAAAATTCACCCGGGTCTGCCGGTATCGGTGTCCCGGCGGACCCGCGCAGGGTAGGATGCGGCGTGACAGCGCGGCGTCCGAGCCGCCAGACGTCTCAGGGTTCAGCCAGCTTCGACGCCGATGTTCGACACCGCTTTTGTCTTGCTCGTCATTGCGGCGTTGCTGGTCGTCGTCGGCTTTTGCCAGCCGCTCGCCGCCTATCTGAAGCTGCCGCCGCCAGTCCTCCTCGGGGTGGTCGGGGTGGCCTTGGGGGGCTTTCCCGCCGTCTTGTCCCAGCTCGGATGGTCCACTGGGTCCGATCCGTTCGCCGATATTTTTGTCGAGCTGCCGGTCAGCTCCGCGACATTCATCTACGTTTTTCTGCCGCTCTTGGTGTTCGAGGCGGGCATCGTCACCGACGTGCGGCGAACGTTGGAAGATGCGGCGCCGATCCTGCTGCTCGCGATCGTCGCGACCCTCTTCACGACCGCGGTGATCGGTTTGGCGCTGTGGCCACTCGCCGGCGTCTCGCTGGTGGCCTGTCTGCTGCTCGGCGCCGTCGTCGCGACCACCGATCCCGCCGCGGTCATCGCGATTTTCCGCGACGTCGGCGCCCCGGCGCGATTGACGCGCCTCGTCGAAGGCGAGGCGCTGCTCAACGACGCGGCCGCCATCTCGCTGTTCGCGGTTTTGCTCGGGATGATCGTTAGCGCGCAGGAACCGGACATCGGCTCTGGGCTCAGCGAGTTTTTTCTGTCCTTCATCGGCGGTGGCCTGCTGGGGCTGCTCGCCGGCCGGGCATTGCTCTGGGTCATCCCTTGGGTCCGCGACGACCGCCTGGCGGAAGCCACTTTGACCCTGGCGCTCGCCTACGGCGTCTTCATCGCCGCCGAGCGCCTCTTTCACGTCTCGGGCGTGGTCGCGGTGCTGGGATCGGGGCTCGCCGTCAGTGCGCTCGGCCGTTCGCGGATCGCCCCCTACAACTGGTCGTTTCTGACCGATCTCTGGGACCAGATCGCCTTTTGGGCACGCTCCTTGGTCTTCATTCTGGCCTCGATCCTCGTTCCGAGGCTCCTCGGCGATGTCGGATTTCATGACCTGGTGCTGGTCGCCGTGCTGGTGGCTGCGGCGTTGGCGGCGCGTATCCTGGTCTTGTTCGTGCTGGTGCCGCCGCTCGAGTTTTTCAAGCTGACTCAGCCGATCAGCTCCGCCTACAAGCTGGCGATCACCTGGGGCGGGTTGCGTGGGGCACTGACCCTGGTGCTGGCACTTGCGGCGACCGAGAACGCGGCGCTCAGTCCAGAGATCAAGCGCTTCGTCGCGGTGCTCGCCACCGGCCTTGTGCTGTTCACGCTGTTCGTCAATGGCACGACCTTACGCTTGGTCATCTCCCTCCTCGGACTCGACCGTCTTTCGCCGCGAAACCAGGTCCTGCGCGACCAGGTGTTGGCACTTTCCTATGCCGAGGTTTGCGATTCGGTTCGCGCCATGGCGCGCGACCACACACTCGCGGAAAGTGCGGTCGAAGAGGTCGTCAAGCCGTACCAAGCCTGGATCGAGGCTGCGAACGTCCGCGATGCGGACGAACGGCTGACCGAGCGCGACCGGCTGGCCATCGCTCTCACGGCGCTGGCGAACCAGGAACGCGTGCTCGTCCTCGAAGCGCGCGCCGATCGGGTCGCTTCGCCGACCACCGTGCATCTATTGTTGCGGAATGCCGATGCGCTGGTCGAGGGCGCCAGGGCCGAAGGACGGGTCGGATACCGCAGAGCTGCCGAAGCGGCGCTCTCATTCCCCGTCGCATTCCGTGTCGCCTATTTACTCTACCGATATTTCGGGATCGTGCGGTTTCTCGCCGATCGCCTGGCCGACCGTGTCGAGCTGCTGTTGGTCACGCGGCTACTGGTGGACAGGCTCCCGGGCTTCAACAACCGGCGGCTTAGCCAAATGTTCGGCGAGCGCATCAGCGAGCTCACGGGCGAGATCATTGAGCGGCGTCGGGAACGGGTGGACGATGCTTTGGATGCGCTCCGTCGCCAATACCCCGACTATCTGGCGGCCCTGGAAATCCGTTTTCTGCGCCACTCGGCCTTGCGGCAAGAACTGGAGCGATACCAGGCGCTGTTCGAGGAAGGGCTGATCCCGCAGGAGCTCTATGACGATCTGAAGCGTGGCGTCGCCGGCGCCGGCGACGCCGAACCACGCCCGCGTTTCGACATCGGACTGGATACCCGTCGCCTGATCGGAAGGCTCGACATCCTCTCGGGCCTCGACGAACAGCAGCTCGACAGTGTGGCGAGGCTGTTGCGCCCGCGCCTGACGGTGCCAAACGAGCGCATCATTCGCAAGGGGGACCGGGGTGACGCCGTCTTCTTCATTGCTTCGGGTGCGGTCGAGGTGGCGCTGCCGGCCGGGCCGGTGCGGCTCGGCACCGGGGAGTTCTCTGGCGAAATGGCTTTGCTCTCCGGCAGACCGCGCCAAGCGGATGTGACGGCTCTAACCTATTGCCGGCTGCTCGTGCTGAGAAAATCCGATTTCGAGCGTTTCATGGCGAGCAACCCGGAAGCGAGGGCGGCAATCAACCGGGTCGCTGCAGCGCGGCATTCAATGAACCAGGATGACCTCGATCGGGCCCCCGAGGCTGCAGCACTATAGCGCATGGCTGTCGGCCGTCCGCCAGTTCCTGTCTCCTCCTCCTGGTCTATGCGCCGTGGCTGCTCGGTTTCCGGAGCAACGAGCGGACGCGGCCAGCCGGCCTCCTGATGGGAGACTGCGTAAAATCCATCGATCAGCAGCTCGATGGTGGCTGGCGCCGCGGCACATTCGCGACGGGCATAGTCGAGGCTCGCCGACAGGCTCGGAAGATGCGCCACCGGCAGTGGCGACAGGCCGTGCACGCTCCACGTCCCCCAAGCGTCACGACGAATCTTCAGGCGCAAGCTCATGCCTGGGGGCTTCTCACTGCACGACGCCGTGCGCCACGACAAGGACGAACCGAAGCGCCAGGATGCCTATCGCGATCAGCATCAGCACGAGGAGGGTCCAACCGATCTCAACCGCCATCCCCGGCCGCCTTCGTTGCCGGTGGGCGCCGATCGCGCGGTTCGCCGAGCCCGCCATCTGCGGCTGGCAAGCGACCCGACCTCTTGCGAAATCTAGAACAGCCATTCCTCCTCCTGCCGACGCCTTACCCCGGCGCGGTAAGCGCTCTAATAAGGAGATCAGCAGATAAGAAATCGAGGCGAAACCGGGGTCCGCCGCATAAAGACTACGTAAACGCGTTCTGATACGACGATCTCACCGGCGAAGGAGCATACATGCAATGACCCGTGACGAATTGACCCGCAAGATCCTCTCGATCAAACGCGCCAAGGGCGTGACCTGGAAGACGATCGTCGCCGAGATCGGCGGCGGCACTGCGGTCTATCTGACCGCAGCACTGATGGGCCAGATGAAGCTACGCCCGGAGCAGGCCGAACGCGCGGCCAAGCTGTTCGAGCTCGATGAGGACGAAAAGCGCTTGCTGCAGGAGATCCCTTATCGCGGCTCGCTGCCGACCGTGGTGCCGACCGACCCTCTGATCTACCGCTTCTATGAGCTGGTCCAGGTCTATGGCACGACCTGGAAGGAATTGATCCAGGAGGAGTTCGGCGACGGCATCATGAGTGCGATCGATTTCGACATGGCGATCGAACGCCAGCCCGATCCCAAAGGCGACCGCGTCAAGCTGACGCTCAGCGGCAAATTCCTCCCATATAAGGAGTACTGAAAACCGGGAGTGACCCCCGATGGACGTGATCGACCTGAATTGCGACATGGGCGAGAGCTTTGGCGCCTGGACCATGGGCAGTGATGCCGAGATGCTGAAGATCGTCACCTCGGCGAATGTCGCCTGCGGCTTCCACGGCGGCGACCCGCTGGTCATGTTCGAGACCGTCAGCCGGGCCAAGGAGAATGCAGTCGGGATCGGCGCGCATCCGAGCTTTTTCGATGTCTGGGGGTTCGGCCGGCGCCTGATCCAGGGCGAGAAGCCCGAGGACATCGAAAAGATCGTCGTCTACCAGATCGGCGCATTGCAGGGCGTGGCGCGGGCGGTCGGCCACCGCGTCGGCCATGTCAAGGCGCACGGCACCCTCGCCAACCTCGCCGCGGTCGAGCGCCCGACGGCACTCGCGATCGGCCATGCGATCGCCGCGATCGACCGCGAGCTGATCTATGTCGTAATGGCCGGCACCGAGCTCGAACACGCGGCGGGCGAGCTCGGCCTCAGAATGGCGCGCGAGATCTATGCCGACCGCGCCTATGACGACACCGGCAACCTGGTCTCTCGCAAGCTCCCCGGCGCGGTGCTGCACGATCCCGAGGAGGCGGCTGCACGGGTGCAGGCGATGGTGCGCGAGGGGGCGATCATCAGCGCTTCGGGCAAGCGCATCCCGGTCGCGATCGACACGGTCTGCGTCCACGGCGACAACCCGGCCGCAGTGGCGATGGCCGGGCTCGTCCGCGAGAAGCTGGAGCAGGCGGGGATCGCGGTGCGGCCGATGGCCGAAACGATCCGCTAGGCTCCCGCCGCCGTGGCGAGGCTGAGCCCGGCCGCGATCGGATCGGCGGAGCCTTCGACAGGGTCAAGCGCACCCAAGTGCTCGGCCCGGGTCTGTTCGCCCGGCTCTATGGCGTGCATGCCGAGGACGTGCTGTCCACGGTCTACGACGCGGCCCTCGCCTTCAAGGCGACTTTGCTGCGCCTGGTGCGGGCCGGCGACATCGGCGACGCCGATGTCTACGGCGCTCAGCATCACGTCCCGCTACTCAATGTCGACATCCCGATCTGATTCCGCTGCCGGCAGGGAAAATCTGCAAAAAAATTCAATTCGGGCGCCAAGCCTCCGCGAAAAGGCGCCCCTGATCAAAGGGTTACGAGTGAGGTTCGGTCGCTTCGTCGTGCCCCCAGGCAGCGGAATGGCAGCGGAATGTCGGCGGGATGGCAGGGGAATCGCAGCGGAATCGAGCGGATCGACATTTCCGCTGTAAGAGTGGCGCATGATACGCCGCGATTTTGGCGCCAAGATGGCGTGATC